>CAVHNP010000055.1:0-15660 GCA_963637505.1 Prevotella sp. CAG:279 | reverse complement strand
AAAACAAAGAATTCGAGTCGATAAGCAGGTCTTCTAATGACACACTGCGTTCGCTATTCCTCTTATAAAATACTCATAAACAATGTCACCGTAACAAAACTAAAGATCGTCGTCAGCGCAATTCCCTTCGAGAGGATGCCCGTATCTTCTCCGATCTTCTCAGCCTGGATCAGAGGCAGATTGGCTGCCGGCATGGCTGCCAGGAAGCAAAAGGCTCGCACGACTTCTCTTTGAAAGCCCAGTCCCCTCAAAATCAAAACAAGGACCAGAGGAACCAGCAGCATCCTGATCAGGATATGCTCCCAAAGGGTCTTTTCCTTAAAGCAGGCACTGATGGAATACTTTGCCAAAGAAGCACCCAGAAGAGCCATGGACAGAAAGATCGTGGCATTTCCGATATAGGTGATACTGCTGCTTACCAACTCCGGCAAAGAGACCGGATACCAGGCAAGGATCAGGGTCAGGACTGCTGCCAGGGTTCCGGGACTGAGGATCTTTTTCCATTCGATCTTCTGCCCTTCTCCTCCCATTGTAATAATGCCATGGGTGTAAAAAAGAAGGCTGTACATCACATTGCAGACGATCACATAAAGCAGTCCGTTTCCGTCGAGGACTGCTCTTCCGACCGGGATGCCGATAAAGCCGACATTGGTATAGACGATCATCATATTATAAAATTTTCTTTTTCCGGCCTCGATTTTCATCAGTCCCGGAAGCAGCCAGCCCAGAAGTATCAGGACGGCATAAAATACAAGGCTGATAGCAATGGCGGTCAAAAGCTCCTGATGACTAGCCTCGATCTCACCTGATATGACGATAGACAAAATAAGAGCCGGATTTACCACGTCCATTACAATCGCCGATAAATGGCTTGTCGTGTGCTCATCCAGCTTCGATGTTTTCTGTAAATAGATTCCGATTGCAACCAGTATTGCGATCACAGCCATCTGCTGAAGAATGACTACTACTCCCAATGTTTCTCCTCCTGTTTTCCACCTGCTTATCTTCTTTTATTAAGGAAGCACTGATTTCCATCAGTGCTTCCTTAGCTATCCTCATCCACGTAGGAACGAATACAATTAATATGTGCCTGAAGGGCATCCAAAAGCTTCTTTTCATCCCTCTGCCTTAAGGCATCCAACATGACTCTGTGCTCCCTGCTCGCCTTCTCCTGCGAGTTTGGATTTGCTACAAACTCATTTCTGTCTGTAAGCTGGTTTAGGGTTCCGGTCATAATACTGAGAACCCTGTTGTGGGCACACATGGAGATTGCCAGATGAAATTTGGCATCGAGATCGATATACTCTTTCTCGTCCCGGCTTTTTTCCATATCCTGATAGAGTTCCTCCAGGATTTCCATATCTTTTGCCGTAATCCGCTCTACGATCATATGCGCCATGGTGCATTCCAGAAGTTCCCTGGCTTCCAGTACCTCTGTCGCCTCGACCCGGCTCACATCCACAGCCTCCCGGAAACGCTGCATCAACATGTCTTCATCCGGAATACAGATATAGCTTCCTTTTCCATAGACTGTATCGACATAGCCCTTCTCGTTCAGCAGCTTGATTGCCTCTCTTACAACCGTTCTGCTGACCTTATATTCTTCAGCCAGCTTTCTTTCTGACAGCTTTTTTCCTTCTGTTAACACACCGCTGTGGATCTTTTCCATCAGATCATCCGCGATCTGCATATAAAGCAGTTTTGTCATTGACAATCCTCCTCTTCTTTTCCGGATACAGCCTGCCTTTTGTCAGCAGAATGTCCTTTTTAAGCTGAATGAAGGAAAGAAAGAACAGCCCCTTTCCTTTGCAGCTTCCTACTATTATAACAATAAGAGGAAGAGATTGCGAATCCTGATCAGGCAGATCAGTAGCTTACCTCCGGATCAACGAGGTTCGTCGGACGCTGCTGCATTTTCTCTGATAATCTCTGAGCAAGATGCTCCAGGCATCTGTAACGGCCTTCATAGAAGGAATCCTCGGAAAGGAAGGCAGAATGCGGAGTCAGGATGCAGTTTTCCAGTTCGAAGAGTTCGCTCTTCTCTGTCATCTCATCCTCGATTACATCGACTGCTGCCGCCTGGATCTCTCCTGTTTTCAGTGCCTCTACCAAGGCAGCCTCATCCACAACGGAACCTCTTGCCGTATTGATAAAGAAGGCTGATTTTTTCATTTTGGCAAACTGTTCCTTGCCCATCATATGATAGGTAACACCTTCGATCAGAGGGCAGTGCATAGAAACAAAATCTGACTTTTCGCAAAGCTCATCCAGGCTCTCTGCCTTTTCGCAGCCGTATTCTGCCAGATATTCCTTTGTTTTGGTCGGTGCATAAACCAATACCTTTAAGCCAAGCGCTTTCAGAGCCGGCAGCATTCTCTTTGGAATCTCTCCAAAGAAGACCATGCCGAACACCTTATCCTTGAGCCGGTACATCTTATAGCCCTGGATCGGATCCCACTTGCCCTCTCTGACTCTTTTGTCAAAATAGGTGATCTTTCTGGCCAGATCGATCATAAAGCCGACTGCATGCAGGGAAACCTCATCCGCGCAAAATCCCGGAATGTTGGTAACGCAGATGCCTCTCTTGCTGGCTGCCGGAATATCGACATTGTTATAGCCGATGCTCTGGAGGGAGACGATCTTCAGCTCCGGTGACATCTCCATTACTTCCTCTGTCACCTTGTCATACTCTACAACCAGACCTTCTGCCCCGCTGTCTCTGACATATTCTCCGAAACTTTTCTTATATTCTTTGTCCTTGATCTCGATCAGTTCCAGGTCATCTACGCCCCATTCCTTCAGAAGCTGATTCTCATAATCCAGGTTATCATCAATATTAAAATATAAAATTTTTCTCATGCCGTCTTCCTCCTTCTGTTATCCGACCTGCTCCTGCCTTCTGCCCTTTTGCCTCCACGAGCTTTTTGTACAGCTGACCTATGCAGGCAGCCTCTTCCCTGTCCTTTTAATTATCCTCGCCGTAGCAGAATCTTACCCGAACCATATCGGCCAAAACCTGGGCTGTTCCGTTGATTCCGAACACTTCACTGTTAATCAGAACATCCAAATTTTCCGGTGCTCCCGGTGCATAACCGGCATAATGCATATGATATGCTTTTCTCGCCTTATCCACCTTCTTGATTTCTCTTCTGGCTGTTTCCATATCCATATGCAGGATATCCACACAGTTCCGGTATCTTGCCTCATAGGGAGCATAAATATGAACTCTCAGGCAGTTTTTCTCATTTGCGAAAACATAATCGCCGCATCTTCCTACAATGATGCAGGATTCCTTATCTGCCAGATCTCGAATGATCCTAGTCTGCTCCTGAAAGATCTGATCCTGCTGGTCACTTGACTCCGTTCCCAGAGGATAACTCATATTAAAGAAGCGGTTTTTCAGCTGTTCCTCATTGTCTTTGATCACGGATACCGGAAGTCCCAGATTCTTTGCTGTCTGCTCCACAATATCCCTGTCATAGAACTCTATGCCCAGTATTTCCGCCAGCTTCATCGCGATCGGTCGTCCGAGGCTTCCGAACTCTCTTGAAATCGTTATGACATATTTCTTGCTCATCGCCTTCTTCTCCTTTCTGCTTACACGCAATCTGCCGCCAGGCTTTCCTCTAAGATCCGGTAGGCCAGCTCTTCGGTAAATTCAATCGGATTCATCCAGAGGAGGCGGTAGCCCATCGTGCCTTCCACAATCTCCGGAAACATTTCTCTTTTGAGGCCAAGCTCATCTGCGGTATCCGGTATGCCGATCTCTTCTGCCAGCTCTTTTACCTTTTGTCCTGCTGCAAGAGCTGCTTCCTCCACGCTCATCTTTCCAATATCCAGGCCCAGGGCTTCTGCTATCTCGGCAAACCTTTCCGGTGCGCCCTTATAGTTATAGGCCATCACCTTGGGAAGAAGGATGGCATTTGTCATTCCATGCGGGGTATGGGCAATTCCTCCCATCGCCTGCGAAAGTCCATGAACGGCGCCAAGTCCCCCGTTTGCCATGGCAACTGCCGCCAGAGAAGAGGCCTCCGCCATCATCATCCGGCTTTCTATATTGTCCGGCTCCTTGATCACGATCGGTAAATGAATGCCGATCAGGCGAATCGCTTCTTTGGAATACATTCTGGAAAAAGTGCTGCCATGCTTTGAGGTAAAGGATTCAATCGCATGAGTCAGGGCATCCATTCCCGTTCCGGCGGTTATGCTCTTCGGCATATCCAGCTGCATGAGTGGATCAAGAATGGCCAGCTTGGGATAGAGATTGGGATGGGTACAGGAAAGTTTGATCTTTCTTTCGGTATCCTCTATCACACTGGCGCAGGAGACTTCCGATCCGCTTCCCGCTGTCGTTGGAATACAAATGAGGGGAACAGAGGGATTGATCGGCGTTTTGCTGCCGCCAAAAAGATATTCTTTGATGGATCCTTCATTATTTTTCAGCATGCAGACTGCCTTCGCCGTGTCCATCGGACTTCCGCCTCCGACTGCTGCCACGATATCCACATCCGCTTCCCGCATTTTTTCTGCCAGCTCATCGACCAGAGCTGCAGGCGGTTCCGGCAAGCAGCGGTCAAAGATTTCATAAGGAACCTTCTTTTCTTCTAAAGATTCTATGATCTTGAGAAAGCCCTCCGTCTTTGCCACATGACTTCCCGTGATCAGCATGATCTTTTGGGCTGAAAAGCTTTCCATCCATTCTGCCAGTTTCAGGCTTTCACCGGGACCGGCTACGGTCTTTACCGGTGCATAAAATGTCATTTCTTCTATCATATCGATTTATATCCTCCCTCTACCTTTAAGCGAAAACGGAAATGTTTCTTTTTAACCGGCAGACTCGGTTCCAGATAAAAGCCGGTTTTCTTTTCAACCAGTCGGAAAATCTGCTCAAAGATCACGAAGATTGCCCAGTATACCAAAGCACAGGTAATATAGGATTCCAGGAATTTCTGACTTAAGGTTGCAAAGTTTCTTGCCTCTCCCATGATTTCCATGATGGTTACCATACAGGAAAGGGAAGTTGCCTTCATCAGGTTTACAAAGTGATTACCAAAGTTCGGAATGGCAATGACAATACTCTGGGGGATCACGATTCTGCTCATCTTCTGCCAGGTCGTAAAACCGGCTGCATCACAGGCCTCCCACTGTCCCTTCGGGACCGTATCGACTGCAGTTCTGATCATGTCGCACATATAAGGGGTATAGGAAAGTGCGATTGCAAAGACTGCAAAGGCAAAGGTCGGTGGTTTTCTGATGTCATAGGTATAGAAGGGAAGAAGACTGTCCAGACCGCCCATCACGGCATCGATGCTGGAACTAAAGGCATATAAGAATACCAGGATCGGAATGCCTTTCAGGAAGGAAGAAAGAAAGGTGAAGAATCCTCTGAGGATCTTAATGCTGCTTCCCCTTCCGAGACTTAATAAAATACCAAGAAGCAGAGCCAGCAAAACAGATAGGATCGTGAGGCTCATTGTGGCCGGAAAACCACTGATGATCTTTTGAAATGCTTCTATATAAATACTCATCGCTTTTTCCTCCTTTCCTTAGGCCTTGCCGGTGACTAAACTTCCGCTGCCCTTGCTTAATTTCCGGGTTGCCATATTGGAAAGCATCAATATGATCAGACCCAAGATCCAGAAGATTACGCCTACTGTCAGATAAAGTTCCATCTGACCTGAACCGTAATTATTCTTTGCCAGCTGCTGGGCTCTTGCCAGAATATCGTATACACCGATTACGGCTGCAATCGAGGTGTTCTTCATCTGCTCTAAGGACATATTGGTCAGATTCGGCAGGGCTACCACTGCTCCCTGAGGAAAGATCACCCTTCGGAAGGTCTGAAGGGGATTCATGCCCAGACTCTCTGCCGCCTCGATCTGCTTATAATCCAAAGAAAGATAAGCGGATCGGAAGATCTCTGCAAAGAAAGCCGACAGGTTCAGGGAAAAAGCAACCAGGGCATATACCATGGGGCTCCAGGCACTGGTATCGATTCCGTTATTAAAAGCGATCGTCGGAACCAGGATAAATACCAGTAAAACCTGAACCATCATGGGAGTTCCTCTCATAAAGGAGATAAAAACGCCTGACAGCATTTTTAAGATCCGGTTTTTGCTTATCTTTGCCCATGCCAGAAGAAAGCCAAAGACAATTGCTACCGCAACGGGCACAAACAGCAGGGATAATGTTGTCGGTAAGGCCCGAAATATGGCCGGCAGATAATGTATGATCAATTCAAATGACTTAGCCATAGTTTCTCCAATCTGCGCCCGCTGCGCGCATTTTCTTCTTCTCTGCAGGAAAGCCATTCGCCGTCTTTCCTGCAGATATCGCTACATTACTTCTTATTCTTTATTCTTCATACCAGTCTGCATTGTCTGCTGTATATCCTTCGTAATCAAAGAGGGATCCGGTATCCTCTGCTACCTTGAAGTAATCATCTCCAAGATATTTCTCGGAAAGCTTCTGCAATGTTCCATCCTGATAAAGCTCTACGGTTGCTTCATTGACAGCCTCTCTAAAGTCTGTAAGGGATTTATTGATCACGCATACACAGGCTGCTGTTGTGATCGGGTCTGAACAGAAGGTAGAATCTGCAAGCTCCGGATTGGCTTCTACCAGATCCTTATACATAGACTCTCCACCGAACCAGCAGTCATATCTGCCGGCAATGACATCTTCTACGCCATCCAGATAAGGAATATATTCTGAAGTTGCATCCTGGGTATATTTCACATCCGGATACTTCTCTGCCATCTGACCTAATACGATGGAAAGACCATCATTTGGCGGATTCGGAACGAGACTCTTGCCATCGAGCTGTTCAAACTCGGTGAAGCTGTCCTCTGTTCTGGAAACCAGGTTAACCGGATAATAGCTCTCCGGAATACTCAGAAGATAGTTTTCTGCTCTGGCCGGTGTTACGAAGTGAGCCGATACACTCATAGCATAGGTTCCTGCCTGGATTGCTGCCGGTGCGGCATCCGGGCTGACGGATACATATTTGAAGGTATAATCTTCAAGCTTGTCATCCAGAGCCTTCATATATTCATAATCATAGCCCTGCATTTCACCGTTCTCATCTGTATAGGTATAAGGTGCCATACCATCAAGGACTGCTACGGTAACGGTATAGGTTCCGTCTCCGTTATCCACCACTCCGGCAATACTGCCGCTTGAGGAGGATCCTGAAGAGGAAGCACTCTCGCTCTCCGATCCGCTGCTGCCGCTGCTTCCACTGCTTCCGCAGCCTGCAAGCAATGCTGCTGTGAGGGTAGCTGTTAATGTAACCGATACCAGTTTTCCGATTAATTTTCTTTTCATAACTCTTTTCTCCTCTCCTGATACTGCTACTCTTTCCTGCTTCTATGTTATATCTCCCCTTAGGCATTAATCCTTGCCAGGAATTCCTGGGTTCGGGCCGTTTTCGGGTGATCAATAACCTCTTCCGGGCTACCGTCTTCTACGACGACGCCTCCTTCCATGAAAATGACTCTCGTCGCCGCCTCCTTTGCGAAGGCGATCTCATGGGTAACGATCATCATGGTAATGCCGGTCTGGGCAACCTTTCTGATACATTCCAATACTTCTCCGACCAGCTCCGGATCCAATGCGGAGGTCGGTTCATCAAATAAAAGTACATCCGGCTCCATCACAAGGGCTCTTGCGATTCCGACTCGCTGCTGCTGGCCGCCGGAAAGCTGAGCCGGATAAAAATCTTTTTTCTCAAGCAGGCCGACATCGGAAAGCGCCGCCTCTGCCTTTTTCCTTGCCTCTTCCTTATTCATCTTCTTTACGACGATCAGACCTTCCATTACATTTTCAATGGCCGTCCGGTTTCGGAAGAGGTTATACTGCTGAAATACCATAGCGGTTTTTCTTCTCAGTTCTCTGATCTTCTTTTTGCTTTTTTCTTTGGAGGATACGGTAAAATCATTTACGGTAATATTTCCTTCATCTGCATGCTCCAGGAAGTTGATGCAGCGAAGCATGGTGGTTTTTCCTGATCCACTCGGTCCAAGGATTACAACGACTTCTCCCTTGTCGACTTCGATATTTACGCCATTCAGTACATTGTTGTCTCCGAAATGCTTATATATGCCGTCAAGAGATAGCATTCTTTTCTTTTCACTCATATCCGTTATCCTCCTGTGTATCTCCGTGCTTTTTTGTAATAAAAATTCTTTTGGAATTTTGGTAACAAAAAAGGCGCCATCTTCGTTCTTGAAGAATAGCGCCTTTGCTGACAGTTCTTAACTGGTCTAACTGGTCTAGTCAGTTTTGTTTTTGTTGAACGCATAGTATCACGATTGTTTTAGCCTGTCAACAGCAATTTGTTAAATTTTTATTCTGCGAAAGTTCCCTTTGCCCTTTTCCTTCTATTAGGTAAACTGCTTCCAGAGATCCGGTAAAAGCTGGATGGAAAAATCCACAAAAGTCCTGGATGCCTTGGAAAGTCTGTCATAATCTGCCATGGCAATTCCCATCTCCCTGTAGTATTCCGGCTCGATCGGAAGCATTTTGATATCATAGCGGTTCTTGTAGGCAATCAGCTTCGTTACAATGCTGACGCCCAGCTTATGCTCTACCATGGACATGATAGTCTGATCATCCAGCACGGAATAAATATAATTGGGATCCACGCCCGAGCATTCCAGGGCATTATGAATATCAAAATCATTACCGTCTGCCGAAAGGATAAAAGGCAGGCCTTCAAAGCCCTCTATGCGGAAACTTTTTCCCTCTTCCCAGTCATAGCTGCCCGGAAGTATCGCGATCAATGGATCTTTTCCGTAAGAGAGGAAATCAATATTCTTTGCATAGGGCCGGCTGATAAAGGCACAGTCGATCAGATTCTTATCCATCCATTCCAGGATATTGTCTGCACCACCCTCCCTGATATCAATCTCCAGACTGGGATGCAGCTCCTTAAACTGCCGGAGGATCTCGGGCAAAAGATGCACTGCCACACTGGAGTAAGCTCCGATCCTTACCTTGCCATACTCAAGGCCATTGATGGCACTGACCTGCTGAAGAAACTTTTCCTGCTCTGCCATGATCTTTCTGATCTGGGGCAGAAGAAGTTCTGCTGCCGGCGTCAGGGTAACCCCGTATTTTTCACGATAGATGACGCTAAAGCCAAGCTCACTTTCTATCTTCTTCAAAATATGACTGGCTCCCGGCTGGGTATAGCCCAGTCTCTTGGCTGTATTTGTAATGTTCCTGGTCTGGTCCAGATCCAATAAAAGCCTGTACTGCTGAAAGTCCATCCTGTCTCCTCCCATCTCTTCTTTGTCCTATCTTAGCCTTTCCCCCTCTCTAAAAGCAACTTCAGATATTCGTTTTATTTATGTCTGACATTAACTTTATGAAGTTTACTTATTTCTCTTTCTCCGCTATGATACGGACAACCCCAAAAACAAAGACATTTTCACTGATAAGGAGGTTACGGATATGCCAATGAAATTTGAAGATTACAAGCAGTATCTCAGCCCTGTTTTTTATAAACAGACCAATCTCGTTGCCAAAACAGCCAGCGGCTGTTACCTGACAGATGTCAACGGTGACAGATATCTCGATTTCGTTCAGGGCATTGCAGTCAATGCAATGGGTCACAATTATCCCCCCATCGTTAAAGCAATTCAGGAACAGGCCGGACAGCTGGTCAACGCTTCCTTTAACCTGGTAAATTATGAATCCACCCTGACCCTGGCAAAGAAACTTGCTCATGTCACACCTGAGGGTCTGACCTCTATCTTCTTTACAAATGGTGGTGCAGAAGCAACCGACAGTGCCTTAAAGCTGGCCATGTCCTATACCGGAAGAAGCGCCGTGATCGCTTTCATGGGTTCCTTCCACGGCCGTACCGTTGGTGCTACCTCCATTACCGGTTCCAATTCAAAATATCGCAAACATTACAATCCTTTAATGGGAAATGTTTATTTCTCCCCCTACCCCGGCAAGGATCTTTGTCCGGAGGGTATGCCGGAGGAAGAAAGAGCAGACTACTGCCTCTGGGAACTGGAAAGACTTCTGAAATATATCGTATGGCCGGAAGATGTTGCCTGCATCTATATGGAGCCGGTCATGGGCGAAGGCGGCTACGTTGTTCCGGATAAGAAATTCGTTCAGGGTGTTGCTAAGATCTGTAAGGAACACGGCATTCTCCTGATCTTTGATGAAATCCAGTGTGGCTACGGCAGAACCGGAAAGATGTGGGCCAGCCAGCATTTCGATGTTGTTCCCGATATCATGACAGTTGGAAAAGCCATTGCCGGCGGTCTTCCGATGAGTGCTGTCATTTCCACTCCGGAGATCATGGATAAATGGCCGATTGGAACTCACGGAACCACCTTCGGCGGAAATCCCGTTGCAGCTGCAGCAGGCTGTGTTGTTCTTGATCAGTTTGAAGACGGCTCCCTTCTCGAGCATGTCAATGAGATGGGCAGCTATCTGAAAGAAAAGCTCACCCTTCTTATGAAAAAGTATCCCTGCATTTCAGATGTCAGAGGTGTCGGACTGATGGTTGCCATTGAATTTTCTCATGAGGACGGCTCTCCTGCACCGGATATCTGGCTGGATGTAAAGGCAAAGATGCTGAAACGGCATATGCTCACCCTGAACTGCGGTGTGCACGGAAACGGTATGCGTTTTGCAACACCCCTCAATGTAAAGAAAGAAGAAATTGATGAAGGTCTTTCTATTTTAAGTACTTCCATCGAAGAAATGTATAAGGAAAAGGAGAAATAAATTATGAGAACTCAGATTACATCAGATAAATGCGGCGAATGTCATGGACCTTATGCTTTAGGCGTAAAGCTTGGAAATATTATTTTTACAACTCAGATCGGAACCGATGTTACCGGTGAAATGGTTGCGGGCGGTATGAAGGAGCAGGCAAAGGCAACCATGGAAAATGCCAAAGCGGTTCTGGAAGCTGCCGGTGCTACCATGGATGATATCGGCAAGGTAACGATCTATATCAAGGATATGGCTCTCATTTCAGAAATGAATGAGGTCTACAAATCCTACTTTACCGAAGGCGATTATCCGGCAAGATGCTGTACCCAGTGTTCCGACATGGTTGACGGCTGCCTGGTTGAAATGGAATTTGTTGCAGTTCTGGATGCATAAAGCAATTCAGGGGAGATCAGTAAGGGGGCTGACAGGATCTGTCAGCTCTCTTTTTCTAAAAAGCCAAAGGCAGATTTCCCGTCAGTAACAGAAAAGAAGGAGGAACTTAGATGTGCCTTAGAGTAGAAAATCATATCATCTTAGACTGTGCTCCTACAGGCAAGCCCGTAGAGATCACCGTAGATGGCAAAACCATAGAGGCTTATGAAGGAGAACCCATCCTTGCCGCCATCTTCAATGCAGGAATCAAGATCAACCGTTATACCGTAAAAAGGAAGGAACCAAGAGGCCTCTTCTGCGGCATCGGTCAATGTACCGACTGTGCCATGGTTGTCGATGGCAAGCCCAATGTTCGTACCTGTATCACCCCGGTCAAGGCCGGCATGGTGATCAAAACCCAGCACGGATTAGCAAAGGAGGACTAGGATATGCTGACAAAAGACGTATTGGTAATCGGCTCCGGCCCTGCCGGACTGGCTGCATCGATCGAAGCCGGAAAGCTCGGCGCCTCCGTTCTTCTTGTTGATCTGAATGTACATCCGGGCGGACAGCTTTTCAAACAGATCCACAAATTCTTCGGTTCCAGCGCCCACCGTTCCGGAACCAGAGGTTTTAATATCGGAACCCAGCTTTTGGCGGAAGCAGAAGAAGCCAATGTTGAGATCTGGATGCAGAGTACCGTTATCGGTATCTTCCCGGGCAATAAAGTCGGGATTGAAAGAGGCCTGGATCACGGAGAAAAGACCCTGGTCACATTAGAAGCCAAGAAGATCATCATTGCAACCGGTGCTTCCGAAAATGCCATCCGCTTCAAGGGCTGGACAACACCGGGCGTGATGGGAGCCGGTGCCGCCCAGACCATGATCAATGTCAATCATGTAAAACCGGGACAGAAGATCGTGATGCTGGGAAGCGGTAATGTCGGTCTGATCGTATCCTACCAGCTCATGCAGGCCGGCTGTGATGTCGTTTCCCTGATCGAAGCGGCTCCCAAGATCGGCGGATATGCCGTTCATGCAGCCAAGATCAGCAGAGCCGGTGTTCCCATCCGTTTAAAACACACCATTGTAGAAGCCAAAAAGGGAGAGGACGGCTGTGTCTGTGCCTGCGTGATCGCTGAAGTGGATGATCACTTTAATCCGATCGAAGGTACCGAAGAAGAACTGGAATGTGATGCCATCGCTCTTGCTGCCGGACTTAAGCCAACCATGGATCTGGTCAAACTTGCCGGCTGTAAACTTACCTACAACGGACCTTTCGGCGGATACATCCCTCTTCATAATGAAAGAATGGAAAGTTCCCGTCAGGGTGTCTTTATCGCCGGCGACACAACCGGTGTAGAAGAAGCCAATACCGCACTGGAAGAAGGCAAAATCGCCGGCATCAGTGCTGCCGAGGATCTAGGCCTGATTGACAGCGCCTCTGCCGATAAAGCCCGCGCCGAGATCTGGGAAAGACTCCACTCTCTTCGCCTCGGACCCTTTGGCGAACGCCGTATGATCGAAAAAGAAAATATCATGAAGGAATACAAGGATGTCGTCGGCAGCCCTGTGCCGATCTCGTAACAAGGAGGAATCTGCTATGGCAATCATTAATACAGGATATCTGGAAATGGAAGAGCTTCGTTCTCTTCAGACGCTTCCGGATGAAGAACGTTATGCCAAGGGTCCTGTCGCCATCATTGAATGTGTGCAGGAAATCCCTTGTAACCCTTGCGAGGCCGCATGTTCATTCCATGCAATTAAAATCGGAGAACCCATCACAAACCTGCCGGTATTGGATGCCGAAAAATGCATGGGCTGCGGTGTCTGCGTCTCCCGTTGTCCGGGACTGGCGATCGTAATCGTAGATAAGAGCTATTCCGAAACAAGCGCTACCGTTGCTTTCCCCTTTGAATATTATCCGACGCCGGAGGTAGGAGAAAGCAGGGCCGCCATGAATAGAAAAGGTGAAGTCCTCTGTCAGGCGAAGGTTGTTAAGGTCATGAACCCGGCCGCTTTCGATCATACTCCGGTTGTTACGGTTGAGATCCCGAAGGAATTTGCTGATGAGGTTCGCACGATTGAAAGGAGGGTCTCCCATGAGTAAGACATTTGATGATGATATGCTGGTATGCCGCTGTGAAGAGGTTACCGTTGCCGAGATCAAAAAAGCCATCCGGGAAGGTGCCCGAGATATCGTAGGCGTCAAAAGACGAACCAGAGCAGGTATGGGTCTCTGCCAGGGACGTACCTGTGAAAAACTGGTTTCCCAGATCATCGCCAGCGAACTGGGCGTTTCCCCCAAAGATGCCGGCACTTCTTCTGCCAGACCCCCTGTCAGACCGATCAGTTTCGGTGAATTAGCGAAAGGAGATGTTCTGTGATGAAAGAATATGATGTTGTAGTAATTGGTGCCGGCGCAATCGGCACAAGTGTTGCCTATCATCTTGCAAAAGCAGGCTATTCTACCGCGATCTTAGACCGGGGTGACATCGCAAGCGGATCCTCCAGTCACTGCGATGCCGTTGCCCTCATCTGCGATAAGCTGCCCGGTATCGATACCACCATGGGACAGGCCAGCATCGACTACTTCGGTGAGCTCGCCTCCTCTTTTGACTATGATTTTGAATATGAACCAAAGGGCTGTCTCTATGTCTGTGAAACAGAGCCGGAATTCATCGCAGCTTCCGACTACTGCCGGCAGCAGAATGAAAACGGCTACCCCCTGCGAATGGTAGAAAATAAAGAGCTCTGCGAAATGGAGCCCCATATAGCCGATGATCTCTATGGTGCTCTCTATACTCCGCCAAGCGGAAGTATTGCCGTAAGTCCCTATAAGCTCTGTTTTGCTTTTATCTACGAAGGAAAAAAATACGGTCTGGATTCCTATACCTACTGTGATATCAGCAAGATCAATCTCAATCCCAAAACAAATGCCGTAGAAAGCCTTGAAACCAACTATGGTCAGATCAAGACCAAAAGAATTGTCAACTGTGCCGGTGCCTGGGCTCCCTTTGTCGGCAAGTTGACCGGTCTGAACATTCCGATCGAACCCAGAAAAGGAACCAATCTGGTATCCGAGCAGACCGAGCGCCTCTGCAATAATAAGATTCTGGAATACGGCTATATGATGAGTAAGTTCGACAGCATCAATTTCAAAAGAAATGTAAGTCCCCTGGTAGAGGAACAGAATATTGCCTTTAACCTGGAATACACCCAGTCCAATAACCTCCTCGTCGGCGGCAACCGTCTCTTCCGGGATTATGATATCCGTTCTGAAATCGAAACCATCAAAGCCATCTGTGAACGCGCCATGCGCTTTTATCCGGAGCTGGCAGATATCAAATGTATCCGTGCTTATTCCGGTGTCAGACCCTTTGTTGTGGATCACCTTCCCATCGTATCCGATGTTGACAGCATTCCCGGCTACTACATCGCTGCCGGTCACGAAGGAGACGGCATCTGCTTCTCTCCCATTACCGGCCGTTTCATGGAACAGATCATCAGCGGCAAGAGTACTGATTTTGATATCAGCAAGCTGGATTTTGCAAGATTTGCTTAATTTTTCCCCCAATGAATCCGATGCATATCGTAAAAGTACTGCGATATGCATCCTTTCTTTCTCAAAATAGAAGAAGGAGGCTTTATGAATAAAACTTTTGATTCTTCCTGCCTGCGCTATGGCTATATGGATAAAGACAACGACGATGTTATCATTCAAATGAAAAAGGGGCAGAACATTGCCGGCTTCCCCATTGGCATTATCTATATTGAGGATGTCTTCTACCCCATGCTTCCGGGTAATATCGTAAATGGCTATACTTTTGATTTTCCGGTTCGGCTGAAAGCAGTTGAGGGCCTGAACTGTCCGGATCTTTTTGATGCCGCAAGCGGCGTTAGGGAAAAGGTTTTGGATGCCTGCCTGAAACTGCAAAAGGAAGGGGTTCGTGCCATCAGCGGTGCCTGCGGTTTCTTCGGTAATTATCAGGCTGATATGGCAGAGGAACTGGATATCCCGGTTGCCCTCTCCAGTCTCGTTCAGCTTCCCTGGATCGCGACTCTCCTGAAAAAGGATCAAAAGATCGGCGTTCTGACCGCCCAGAAGGATTCTTTCACGGATGCCCTCCTTGACAGCTGCGGGGTCAGTGACGCCCTGAAGGAAAGACTAGTCGTCAAGGATCTCGGCCATGAGCAGGAATTTTCTGCCATTACCGAGGGCAGGGGTTCTTTTGATAATGCCATTGTAAAAAAAGAAGTTGTCGGAAAGGCCCTTGAGATCATGGAAGAAGCCCCGGAAACGGGTGCGATTCTGCTGGAATGCAGTGATATGCCGCCCTATGCTTATGCTGTTCAGGCTGCGACAGGGCTTCCGGTCTTTGACTTTACCACGCTGATCCGCTGGCTGCATAATGCGGTGACGCAGACGCCGTATAGGGGATTTATTTAAGAATGCAACTAGTCCCTGTCCCAAAGGCCGAGAATGATTCTACCGGATCTAAAACAAAGAATTCGAGTCGATAAGCAGGTCTTCTAATGACACACT
>CAVHNP010000054.1:0-15669 GCA_963637505.1 Prevotella sp. CAG:279 | reverse complement strand
CAGCCAGAGGCCTGGCAAGGATGCTGACAGACAATACGCTGAGCAAGCTGACATATGATATGAATGGAATAAATCGATGAAGAAGATACAGAAGAAAAACAAAAAAATGTCCTCAAGACATATCTTGCTGATTGTCGTTGTGCTATGTATAGCGGCTATGATCTTAACGACAGCATATTCAACAAGTATCAAAGCCTTTCAGGTGGCAGCAGAGGTGGTTTTTGCTCCTATGCAGAGCGGACTGAATAAGGTCAGCTCCTTCTTTGCAAGCTCTTCCGAGGCTTCGAAGTCCAATGCCGAGCTGGTTGCGGAAAATCAGGCCCTGCAGAAGCAGATTGATGAATTAGAAGAAAAAAACAGTTCTCTGACAACTCAGCTCTATGAACTGGATGATCTGCGTAATCTCTATGAACTGGACGGACAGTATGAGGATTATGAGAAGGTCGGCGCCTATGTAATCGCAAAGGATGGCGGTAACTGGTTCGACAGCTTCACGATCGATAAGGGATCCGAGGACGGACTTGAGGTTGGTATGAACGTTCTGGCCTCAGGCGGCCTGGCAGGTATTATTACGGACGTCGGACTGCATACGGCAACGGTCAGATCCATCATTGATAATTCCAGTGATATCAGCGCCATGCTCCTTACGACAAATGATAACTGTATCGTAACCGGAAGTCTGACCAGAATGACCTCAGAGGGAGCGATCACCTTCTCCGAGCTGGCAGATGACAAGGATGCGGTTGCAACCGGAGATGCCGTTGTAACCTCCTATATCAGTGACCGCTATCTGCCTGGTCTTGTGATCGGATATGTGAAGTCCATCCAGAAGGATTCCAACAATCTGACCAAGTCAGGAACCATTACACCGGTGGTCGATTTCAGACACATTCGTGAGGTTCTTGTTATTTTAGATAAAAAGGAAACAGAATAATGAGCGGTTCTGCAAAAAGAAAATGGATGATCGTCCTTACAATTATTCTGGCGGTCTTATTACAATACAGCATTTTGTCCAGATGGACCCTTCTGGCGATCACACCGAATCTCCTTTTGGGTCTGACCTGCATTTACGGTCTCATGTACGGACAAAAATACGGCATGCTCTGCGGAGTCATTGCCGGCCTGGTCATGGATGCCTTCGGAGGCGGCATGATCGGACTTTACGGGCTGATCTATTGTGTGATCGGCTATATAAACGGACATTTTCACAACATGTTTTTCCCCGAGGATCATAAGCTGCCGATCATCGGCCTTTGCATCACGGATTTTGCTTATGGCGTTTTGATCTATTTCTTATATTACTTTATCAGAGGAGATTTTCATTTCTTCTTTTATATCATGAACATCATTATGCCCGAGCTGGTGATCACCGTTTTGCTTATGATTCCGATTTACTTTGTCCTGCTTCTCCTCGAAGAAAAAATCAGCATAGGAGAGCAGAGAAGGGAGCATAAGATTGTTTGATTATATAAAGGATAAATTTTATAATCTGACGCATTCCAGAATTTCAGCAGTCATCCTTCTGGTATTGATCTGTTCAGTGACCCTGTTCGGTCGTGTTTTCTATCTGCAGATCATCAAGGGAGAGGAATACCAGAACAACTATACTCTGAGTATCCTCAAGGAAAGATCTGTTGCCGCAACAAGAGGAAGCATTTATGACAGGAACGGTAATGTACTGGCCTATGACAAGCTGGCTTATACGGTTACCTTTGAAGATACCGGTGAATATGACACCTATGCGGAACTGAATACAGCCCTTTATAAGGCAATCACCATCGTTAAGAAGAACGGGGATACGGTTGACAATCCCCTTTCCATGACACTGGATGAGGACGGAAACTTTGAATATACGGTTTCCGGCAGCAGTCTGCAGCGTTTCCTTGCCGATGTTTTCGGTCATTCCTATGTAAAGGATCTGGCTTATAATTCAAAGCTTGGCACCAATGAGGCAGATGCGACAGCCCAGCAGCTCTTTGATTATCTCTGCAAGTCCTATAAGATTTCTTATGATACCTCTCTTGCATCCGGAGATGCCCAGGAAACAGAAGATGGAACCGTTTACTCCCTGAGTGATGCCTTCGAGCTGGTCAAGGTCAGATATGCGGTGTCTGCAAATGCCTACCAGAAATACATCGAGACCAATATCGCGTCGGATGTCAGTGAAGAAACCGTTGCGGATATCAAGGAACACTCGGATGAGATCGTCGGTATCGATATTGCAGAGACTACTTCCCGTGTCTATAATGACAGCGAATATTTTGCTCACATCATCGGTTATACCGGAACCATTTCCGAGGACGAATATAAGAGTCTTTCCGAACAGAGATATGATTACAGTCTGACGGATAAGGTCGGTAAGTCCGGTATCGAGCAGGTAGAAGAGACGACTCTGCAGGGTATTAAGGGTAAGCAGGTTCTCTATGTAGATAACGTTGGTACCGTTCTGGAGGTAGCTGATGATACCGATCCGATTGCAGGTTCCGATGTCTATCTGACCCTGGATGCGGATCTGCAGAAGAGCATTTACAATATTCTGGAAAGAGAACTTTCCTCCATCATCCTTGACAAGCTGATCAATGAGATCAATTACGATAAGACCGGCCTTACCCGTTCAAAGATCATGATCCCGATCGGAGATGTTTATTTCCAGATGATCAATAACAATGTCCTGGATCTGGAGAAATTCAGTGATGCGGATGCCGGTGAGACAGAGCAGGAGGTTTATGCCACCTATAAGGCAAAGGAAGACGAAGTCATTCCCTGGGTGATGGCTGAGCTGCAGTCCAATACCCCGACCGCCTTTTCGGAATGCTCCGAGGAGCTGCAAAGATATGAAAATTATGTCATGGAGCTTCTGTATAATTCCGGTATCGTTGACAAATCGGCAGTTGATACGGAAAGTGAAGAATACCAGGCCTGGAAAGAGGGAACCTCTTCTCTGAAGGACTATATCGAATATAATATGGCGATCAACAATATTGACAGCTCCAAGCTGGTTTCCACTTCACAGACGGAAACTTCCGATGAGATCTTAAGTCAGCTGATGAGCTATATTCAGGAAGATCTTCAGACAAATTCCGAATTCCACAAGCTGATCTACAGACAGCTGATCTATGATGAGTCTGTAACCGGAACCCAGATCTGCAAGATGCTCTTTGAGCAGGGTGTATTGGATGCATCCACAGATGCCAACTATGAGGATCTGATGTCAGGTGATCTGACAGCCTATGATTTTATGGTTGCAAAGATTCGTAACCTGGAGATCACGCCGGCCCAGATTGCTCTTGATCCCTGTAATGCCTCCAGCGTCGTAGTGGATCCGAACAACGGTCAGGTTCTGGCCTGTGTTACCTATCCGGGCTATGATAATAACAAGCTTGCCAATTCGGTAGATGCGGATTACTATTCTTCTTTGACAAAGGATCTTTCTTATCCGCTTTTGAACTATGCAACGCAGAATAAAACGGCACCCGGTTCTACCTATAAGCCGGTTACCGCAACAGCAGCTTTGACAGAGGGAATCATCACGGTGAATGATACCGTTACAGATGAAGGTAAATTTATGGAAGTTTACCCGAATCCGGTCTGCTGGATCTACCCGAGTTCTCATGGCACGATCAATGTCAGCCAGGCGCTGAGAGACTCCTGTAACTATTTCTTCTATACCATGGGTTACAGAATGGCGACACAGAATACCTCTTCTGATACAGGAGAGGCAGAGTATAATGACGAGCAGGGACTGGCAACTTTGGCAAAATATGCCAAGGAATACGGTCTTGGCACAACAACAGGTATCGAGATTCCGGAATCAGAGCCGGAGATCTCTGATGAAGATGCCGTTCGTTCAGCGATCGGACAGGGTAAAAATAACTATACAACCACCCAGCTTGCCCGTTATGTGGCAGCGGTTGCCAATAGCGGAACGGTATATGATCTGTCTTTGATCTATAAGGTAGTAGATAACAACGGAAATTCCAGCCAGGAATTTACACCTTCGATCTATAACCAGATGACAGATGTATCTCAGACAACCTGGGATGCGATCCATTCCGGTATGAGAATGGTGGTAACGGATTCTCTGAGTTCTACCTTCGGAACCGTTACGACAGAGGTAGCAGGTAAGACAGGTACCGCAGAGCAGACCACAAGCAGACCGAACCACGGCCTCTTTATCTGCTATGCACCTTACAGCAGTCCTGAGATTGCGATTGCAACCAGGATTCCCTATGGATATAATTCGGGTTATGCGGCAGACGCGACCTCGAATATGATCAAATATTATTTCCAGGAAGAGGGTTACGAGGACATTCTTTCAAACATGTCTTCCGGATCTTCCGCAACATCGGTAGGAGATTAAGTGGGAAATGAAGCGTCCGATTTTGGTGAAAAGCTTTTCTAACGGCATTACAATTGTTTGCAGTCCCGAAGCGGATTATGAGGAAATTCTGACCTCTTCTGCAGAACATTTCAAAAATACAGCAAAATTTTTCCGAAATGCTTCCTTATCCCTTCGCCTTCAGGGCAGACTCTTCACCGAAGATGAAATTGATGAACTGGTGGATATTATTGAGGAGGCGGCCTCTGTTAAGATTATAGGGGTCAGCCTTGCAGAGGAGGATCCAGAGGAGAGCGCGAAGGATCGTCTCAGAAGCATCGAAAAACAGTTGCCTTATCTGGCCAGGATGATCAAGGGACCGATCCGAAACGGACAGATCATCCGCTCGGATGTCAGCCTTGTGATTGACGGGGATGTGCATGCCGGAGCCAATGTCTATTCGGCCGGGAATATTTTCGTTCTTGGCAGACTGGAAGGACTTGCCCATGCCGGTTATCCGGAAGATGAGCATGCCTTTGTGGCGGCAGATATCTTTCATCCGGCCGGTATCTGGATCGGAAAAAAGGAAGGCCTGGGATTGGAGGGGGCTTCCGGCTTTTGCCTTGCTAAGGTTGCAGGGCAGGAGATCTGTATTGAAGATACAGAGCACAGGTTGCAGCCGGTCATCAAAGAATTGACAGATAATCAGATCCTCTGGTTTACCTCCGGTGAGAGGGAAGCCGGTACTTCGACCTGCCTTCTGCAGACGGCTTATCAGCTGGCTGACGCAGACCGAAAGGTCTTATATATCGATTTGGATGGCACAAGAATCTTACCGCATTCCGCAACAGAGAAGGATATAGAAGCGCTTCTGGATGAAGACTGTTCCTTCTTCCAGGCGGCTGTAAGGGATAAAAAATACCAGAATCTGACCTTTTTGCCGGCAGAAGGTCCGGTGGATCTGAACCAGAAAAGGCAGAAGATCTTTCATGCCCTGCTGGCGGATAAGAAAAGAGAGTTTGACCATATTCTGATCGATCATGCCAGACCGATTGATAGGGATCTTGCCTTTTTGTCTTCTGAAGCGAAGAGTATTCTGCTTGTCAGCCGGGGAGAATACCAGTCTGTTGTACAGACGGATCAGCTCCTGGGCCGATTCGCGGATGCGGGCTATCAGAAGGAAATTCCGGTTTTGATCAATGCCTATACGGACAGTAAAAGAGATATGGATTATCTGACCAAAGAAGAGATCGCCCAGCATCTTGAGATGCCGATCGCTCTCTTTCTTCCCCAGGATCCGCTGCTTTCGTCCAAGGGCTGCGCGATTCTGGAAGAGTCTCCTGCAGGAGATGCTTTTTCCGAACTTGCGACCTTACTCATCGGGAAAAGGGAGGGAAAAGAGCCGAAAAAAGAAAAAGGCGGTTTTTTTTCAAAGGCAAAAAAGAGCGGATTTTTATTTAAAAGATAAACAGGATAGTTATGAAAGACTTACAGATTGATTTTATCAAAAAATATAATTTCAGAGATTACCGTTTTATGCTGATCATTCCGACAGTGATCCTGACGGTGCTTGGTATCATGGTAATCGGAAGTGCCGATCAGTCTTACCAGAATAAGCAGATTCTCGGAATGGTCATGGGTATTGTCGTCATGATCGCAGTATCCATGATAGACTACAGATATCTGCTGAAGTATTATTGGCTTATGTATATCATCAGCCTGGGAACCCTTCTTCTGGTTATGTTTTTCGGTGATAAATCCCTGGGTGCAACAAGATGGATCGATCTTGGATTTATCCGTTTTCAGCCTTCGGAGCTGACCAAGATTTTTATGATTCTCTTTCTGGCAAAGTATTTGTCGGAGCATCAGGACGATCTGAATGAAAGGAAAACTCTTTTCAAGGCTCTGCTCCTGACTGCTGTTCCTTTGGTGATGATCTTAAAGCAGCCGGATCTTTCGACAACGATCGTTTTATTTATCGTATGTATGCTCCTGCTTTTTCTGGCAGGCATTAAGGCCAAATATGTAAAATGGTCCCTGGGGATCGGTATCCCCGGATTTTTCCTTCTCCTTTTTGCAATCGTTCATGACAGCTCCCATAAGCTGATCAGTGAATATCAGTACCTGCGTATTATGGCCTGGCTTTATCCGAATGACTATCCGCAGAGTGCTTACCAGCAGCAAAATTCCATTCTGGCGATCGGTTCCGGAAGACTGCTCGGTAAGGGCCTTTATAATACCTCGGTAGAGTCCGTAAAAAACGGTAACTTCATCTCAGAGCCGCAGACGGACTTTATTTTTGCGGTTACCGGAGAGGAGCTTGGCTTTGCCGGCTGCTGCGCCGTGATCGGACTTTTGCTTTTGATCAGCATTGAATGTATTCTGATCGGTATGAAGTGCAGAAATCTCAGCGGAAAATTGATCGCTTACGGAATGGGAATTTTGATTTCCTTCCAGAGTTTTGTTAATATCTGTGTAGTGACAGGCCTGATGCCGAATACAGGACTGCCGCTTCCTTTTGTCAGCTATGGATTAACTTCATTAGTTACTTTATATATGGGAATTGGTTTTGTACTAAATGTTGGCTTACAGCGAACCTAGATAGGAGGAAGTATGAAGATCGGATTAATCGCTCACGATTCAAAGAAAAAGCTGATGCAGAATTTTTGTGTTGCTTATAAGGGAATCTTATCCAGACATGATTTATATGCGACCGGGACAACAGGCAGAATGATCGAGGAGGCAGCGGGGCTGACGATTCATAAATACCTGGCAGGTCCCCTTGGCGGTGCCCAGCAGTTTTGTTCCCAGATCGAAAATAATGATCTGGATGCCGTGATTTTCCTGCGGGACCCCATGTCACCCAAGGCACACGAACCGGGCATCAGTAATATTATCCGAAACTGTGACGTTTACAATATTCCCTGTGCCACTAATCTGGCTACAGCGGAAGTTCTGATTCTAGCACTTGACAGAGGAGATCTTGATTGGCGTGAAATGTATCATTAAAAAAATGACCTGTCTTCTTTTAAGCACGGCTCTGCTTTTACCGGTATCGGCCTGCGGAAAGGAAGTGGTCATAGAAGAGGCCTACGATGCGATCGATACCTCGTCAAAATATAATATCGGAACAGAATTCCTGACAGGAAGTCTGGACTTTACAGGAAAGGGAGCCGCTCTGATCAGTGAGGAGGACCTCCTTACGGGTGTAGTCGATGCTTCGCTTTCCAAGGCAGCCATTCTTGTTAATACGGATGATAACGAAGTGATCTACGCTCGGTCAGCCCTTGAGCAGCTTTATCCGGCATCGATCACGAAGCTGATGACAGCTTATCTGGTCTTTAACAATGTAGATGATCTTGATGCGGAGCTTACCATATCGGATACGGCAGTTGCCCTGCCGGAGGGATCGGCTCGCTGCGGTTTTTCGGCAGGAGATAAGATGACGGTTCGGGATTGTCTCTATGGTCTGCTTCTGAAATCCGGCAATGATGCTGCGGTTGCCCTAGCAGAATACGTTTCCGGCTCTGAAACGGAGTTTGTAAAGCTGATGAACGAGACGGCTCTTTCCTTTGGGGCCTCCCATACCAGCTTTGTGAATTCCAACGGTTTGCATGATGACAATCACTATACGACGGCCTATGATCTTTATCTGATCATGAATCATCTGGTGCAGAATGAAGAATACAGGAAGCTGGCAGCAGAATCCAACCATACCGTGGTCTATGAAAATGCAGAGGGAGAAGAGGTCAGCGCAACCTGGCAGAGCACGGATCTTTATCTGGATAATACCTATGAGCTGCCCCAGGGCGTGACAATTCTGGGCGGAAAGACCGGTACAACTTCAAATGCGGGTTCCTGTCTTCTCCTTTATACAGAGAATGAAGAGGGAGAGCATTTCATTTCTGTGGTATTGGGTGCGGAGAACAAGGATAATCTTTACGAAGAGATGAGCGAGCTCCTTCAGTTGGAAAATAATTAAAAAAGATGCAGGTTGTCTTTTAAATAGGGATGTTTTATAATGAATTTATCAGATCACGGTCAAATTGCCGTGAAATATGAGCGAATGATATGGAGGTAATGACGATGGTTCAATTAATTATCGGAGAAAAGGGGAATGGCAAGACAAAATATCTTTTAGATCTTGCAAATAAAAACTTGGAAGCAGCGGAAGGAAATTCCGTATTTATCGATAACTCAACAAAGCATATGTATTCACTGGATCGTAAGATCAGACTGATCAACTTCTCAGATTATGATCTGAAGAATAAATACGAATTTGTTGGATTTATTGCCGGCATCCTTTCTCAGGACAACGACGTTGAATATGTATACTTTGATAATTATAAACGTCTTGCAGATGTTTCAAATGAAGAGCTTGAGACATCCATTTACAGATTAGAAGAGCTCAGCAAGATTACAGGCGTGAAGTTCGTTGCTACAGTATCTGCCGTAAAGGATGAGATTCCTGAGCCGATCAGAAAATATATCACAGCTGAGTTATAATAAAGACAATAATGAGAAGCATGGAAGAGCCGTCTCTGTATCAGAGGCGGCCTTCCCTATGTAATGAGGAACAGTTTTGGCCAAGAAAGATAATAAAGTGATCAAAATAAAACCGAGATTCCAGCTGAATGTTGGTTTTGTCGTGTTTTTCATTATATTGATCTATATATTCTATTTTGTGATCCGCTTTTTTGTTGCTCCGCATGTAACAGCCTATAAGGTGGAAGAGGGAAGCATGGCTTCCAACAAAAACTATACAGGAATTGCCATAAGGGAAGAAATGATAGAATCCGCAGATGCTTCCGGCCGGATCAATTATTATCTGAGAGAAGGGAAAACAGCCGGTGTTCAGACCCTGGTTTACACCCTGGATCAGGATGGCAGTTTGAGTGATCTACTGTCCCAGTCGGATGATTCGGATTTTCTTACGGACAGCAATCTAAGCGATCTGCATCAGACCTTTACGGATTTTTCCATTGCCTATAGTGACAGCTCCTTTTCCGACGTCTATCAGCTTACGGAGAAAGCAAATTCCAACCTGGCAGATTATATGAATACAAACGCCTTATCTCAGCTGGTGTCAGATTCTGCTTCATCCGGCATTCAGCTGGTTTATGCTTCTAAGCCCGGTATCGTAGAATATTATATCGATGGGATGGAGAATCTGACAGCCGATCAGGTAACGTCCGATATGCTGGATTCCGCTTCTTATTCTCCAACGCTTCTGCAAAATAATGTAGAGGTCAAGCCCGGTGATCCGGTCTATAAAATGATCCGAAATGAAAAATGGCAGCTGGTGATCGAGGTAACAGATAAGGTTGCCAGTCAGTTAGAGGAAAAGGGAGCGGTTGAGGTTGTCTTTAATAAGGACAATAATTCCACCTGGGCCACTGTCACGAGCAGAAAAGACGGAACACATACCTTTGCAGTGCTTTCTTTTACCAACTCTATGGTAAGATATGCAACAGACCGTTATCTGACCGTAAAATTAAAAATGAACGAAGAGGAAGGTCTGAAGATTCCGAATACTGCGATTACGGAAAAAGAATTCTTCCTGATCCCCAAGGAATATGGGACAAAGGGAGGAGATTCTTCCAGCATCGGATTTAATAAAATAGAATCCGGCGGGATCAGCTTTGTGACGCCCAGCATCTATGCAGAAAACGACAATTACTATTACATCGCAGACGAGGAGCTTCCGGCAGGAACGGTTCTTCAGAAACCGGATTCAACGGAACAGTACACCATTTCCAATACAGGAAGTCTGCAGGGAGTCTATTGTATCAATAAAGGCTATACCGTCTTTAAGCAGATTGAGGTATTATATAGCGGAGATAACTATTCCCTTGTGGCAAGAAATACCACGGATGGATTGAAGCAATTTGACTATATTGCCCTGGATGCAAGTAAAACAAAAGAGAATCAGATTGTTCGATAGAATAAGGAGGCTGAATATGATCGCTGAAAATCTTAAAGAAGTACAAGAGAGAATTGACCGGGCCTGCGAGCGGGCAGGACGTGATCCCAAAGAGGTTACATTGATTGCCGTAAGTAAGACCAAGCCCCTTTCCATGTTAGAGGAGGCCTATGCAGCGGGAACACGTGATTTCGGAGAAAACTGGGTACAGGAAATTCAGGAAAAGGTGCCCCAGCTTCCCGAAGATATTCACTGGCATATGATCGGCCATCTGCAGAGAAATAAGGTGAAGTATATTATCGATAAGGTTTCCCTGATTCATTCTGTTGATTCTGTTCGCCTTGCAGAGGAAATCGAAAAGCAGGCAGAAAAGCATGACAGAGAAATGGATGTTCTGATCGAAGTGAATATGGCGGAGGAAGAGACAAAGTTTGGCCTGAAAAAGGATGAGGTAATCCAGATGGTCAGAGAGTGCGCAAAGCTGCCTCGGGTTCATATCAAGGGACTGATGACGATTGCCCCATTCGTTGAAAATCCCGAGGACAATCGGCAATATTTCAAGGCAATTCGGGAATTATCTGTTGACATAAGCAATGAAAACATTGATAATGTTTCTATGGGCATTCTGTCCATGGGCATGACAGGCGATTTTGAAGTGGCTGTAGAAGAGGGTGCTACGCTTGTTCGTGTCGGAACCGGTATATTCGGTGAGAGAAATTATAATAAATGATTAGGAGATTAGAACATTGGGTTTTGTAGATAGCTTTTTGAATATTATGCGTTTGAATCCGGATGATGACGAGTATGATGATTACGATGATGACGACTATCTGGATGAGGAGGAAGAAGAAGTCGAAAAGCATTCTTTCTTCGGACGCAGAAAGGCAAAACAGGCAGAAGAAGACGATTATGATTCCGATGAGGACGTAAAGACCGAATCCAGACGGGAGAAAAGGGCTGCGGCTAAGGAACGTGAACGTCAGGCCAGAGAGGAAGAAAAGGCATCTGCCCGCAACAACTCCAAGGTTGTGCAGATGAGACAGAACAGACGGCAGGTAAAAGAAGAAATGGAAGTATGTATTATCAGGCCAACAACAATTGAAGATGCCAGAGAGATTACCCAGACCCTCTTAAAGGGATGTACTCTCTTATTGGATATGGAAGGCGTTAATGTAGATATCGCACAGAGAATCATCGATTTCTCCTCCGGTGCGACATTTGCAATTGACGGTAACCTGCAGAAGATCAACGGCACCATCTTTCTTCTGACCCCTCCGGGAGTAGAAGTTTCCGGTGATGTCGGCGATATCCAGGCTTTACTTAGTTCCGTAGCAACAGGCAGCAGCAGCTTCGCCAAGACAGATATTTAATCAGAACAAGGTTCACAAGGATTTATAAAGAAAAGCATCGGGAGTCTTCCTGGTGCTTTTATCATTAAAGGAGATTGGTTGAGATGAAGGATCGCATACATGTACATCAGGATGGAGAAGCCATTTATGATATTGTTTTTCAAAAGGATTTTTCCGGGCTGAAGGCAGAGCTGGAGCGTATTGGCCTTGATAGCAGTAAAAAGACCTGTATCATATCTGATTCCAATGTTTCGCCTCTCTACATGGAAAAACTGAAGGCAGCAATGGAAGACAGCTTCTCCTTTATCGGCTCCTATACCATTCCGGCCGGAGAAAGCAATAAAACCCTGGATCATATCGCTGATATCTATGAGTATCTGATTCAGAATCATTTTGACCGCAAGGACATCCTCTTTGCCTTAGGCGGAGGTGTGATCGGAGATATGACCGGTTTTACGGCAGCAACCTATCTGAGAGGAATTGATTTTATTCAGATTCCAACCAGCCTGCTGGCCATGGTAGACAGCAGTGTCGGCGGGAAAACCGGAGTTGACTTCCGAGGCTATAAAAATATGGTTGGGGCTTTTTACATGCCAAAATTGGTATATATGAACCTGAGCCTTCTGAAAAGTCTTCCTGCCCGGGAGATTGCCTGCGGTATGGCTGAGGTGATCAAATATGGCTATATCAGGGATAAGGCCTTTTTAGACTATCTGGAAGCTTATGAAGGTGAGGTTTTGGATGATGACTTTCTGCATGAGATTGTATTCAAAAGCTGCAGTCATAAGAGGGATGTTGTAGAAGAAGATCCGACGGAAAAGGGAATCAGAGCCCTCCTTAATTTCGGACATACGATCGGGCATGCGATCGAAAAACTGGAAGGATTTTCCCTTCTTCATGGAGAATGTGTAGCCATTGGCATGGCTGCAGCTGCGTATCTTGCAGCGGAGAAAAATCTGATTACGGAAGAGGACTATCAGAGCGTTTTAGGTCTTTTGAAAAAATATCAGCTTCCGACAAAGGCAGAGGCAAAGAACTTTTCTGCCGAGGATGTTCTTTTGGCCATGCGTTCCGATAAGAAAACCATGGCAGGCAATATCCGCTTTATCATGATGAAGGGACTGGGAGAGACCTATATTGATCAGGAAGTCTCCGATGAAGACTTCCTGAAAGCGATCAAAAGCGTGCTGAATTAAGACTGATAAGGAAAGAATAAATGGAAAAGAAGAGCAAAAAGAGAATCTTCGAAATTTTACTGATCATTTCTCTGATCCTTCTGGATCAGCTGACCAAGGAGCTGGCCGTCATCCGCCTGATGGGGAAGGCTCCCTTTGTTATTATTAAAAATGTCTTTGAACTGCAGTACCTGGAAAATACAGGAGCTGCCTTCAGTATGCTGGAAGGAAAGACCTGGTTTTTCCTGATTCTGACAGTGGCGATCGTGATTGCGGCAGTGATCATTTACTTCAAAACACCTTTGGATAAGCATTTCCTCTGTTTCCGTGCGACCCTGATCCTTTTGATCGCAGGGGCGATCGGTAATTTTATTGACAGAATCGTAAACGGCTATGTTGTCGATTTCTTCTATTTTAAGCTGATCAACTTTCCGGTCTTTAATGTGGCGGATATCTATGTTACCTTTGCAGAGATTCTTCTGATTGTTTTGGTTCTTTTCTATTATAAATCAGAAGATTTTGAGGAGATTTTCCATGGAAAAAAATGAGCCGAAAAGAGAAGAATTTCTTGTAGAAGAAGAATATGCTGGAGAGAGGTTAGATAAATTTCTTTCTCTTGTCTATCCCGATAAATCCAGAAATTATTTTCAGAATCTGATCAAAAACGGCAATGTTCTGATTGATGGAAAAAGTCGGAAGGGCAGCTATAAGGTCAATGAAGACGAAAAAGTGCTGATTGAACTGCCGGAAGAGGAAGAGGTACAGATTCTGCCGGAGGCAATTCCTCTGGATATTCTCTATGAAGATGAGGATTTTCTGGTTGTCAATAAGGGCAAAAATATGGTTGTCCATCCTGCACCCGGTCATACCAGCGGAACCTTGGTAAACGCAGTCATGTATCACTGCAAGGATGAGCTTTCCGGCATTAACGGACAGATCAGACCCGGAATTGTACATCGAATCGATAAAGACACGACCGGAGCTCTGATCGTTTGCAAGAATGATCAGGCCCATAATAAGATTGCAGAACAGATCAAGGAACATTCCGTTACACGCAGATATGTCGGATTTGTAGCCGGCGTGATCAAGGAAGAGGAAGGTAGATTGGAATCCACGATAGGCAGACATCCCCTTGATCGAAAAAAGATGGCGCCCAACGTAAAAAACGGAAAGAATGCCGTTACGCATTTTAAAGTGCTGGAAAGATTCCCCCAGCATAATGTCAGCTTTGTACAGTTTGAATTGGAAACAGGCAGGACCCATCAGATCCGCGTCCATATGGCCATGATCAATCATCCCTTGTTGGGGGATCCGATTTACGGTTCCGGTAAGAACCCGTATCATCTGGAAGGACAGGCCTTGCATGCGGAGGTCATCGGACTGATTCATCCGAGAAGCGGGGAATATATAGAAGTACATGCACCGTACCCGGAGTATTTCGAAAAGTTGTTTCAGAGGTTTAGGAAATAACTTGTGAACTAAAATCATGGAAATATAGTTTAGAAAAGGTCGAGATATTCTGCCCAGGATCATTCTCGACCTTTGCTTTTATTACAGATAAAACTCCGTTGTTTTCTTGCATTTTCAAGGGAAGAAGATTATACTTATAGCAATCCAACTATTCGCAAAAGACAGCTTTTACGAATAGTTAACGCTTTGTTTATATGACATGCAGGCTTTAAAGGCTGAAAAGCCCTAAATAAGCTTATTTTATGGCTTCAGCCTGATTTGCATTATAAAAACATAAAAAAATTCTAGCAATATTATGGACTATAAATACTCAGATCAGATTAATAAAAAAAATGAACTTAAACTGCGTGAAATGCTAAAAGAGCTGCCAATCTTTTGCAAGGAATTTTTCATCGGCATCGAATCAACGACTGCCAGTCGTACCCGTTTGGCCTATGCCTATGACCTAAGGATCTTTTTCCGCTATATTAAGGAAAATAATCCCATCTATAAGAATGTTCCTATGCATGAGATTTCGATTTCTATTCTGGAGGAAATCACAGCAACGGATATTGAAGAATATCTCTCTTATCTTCGAATTTACGATCAGGATGGCAATGAGCATACAAACGATGAGCGAGGCCTTTCCAGAAAACTGGCCTGTCTGCGTTCCTTCTATAATTATTTCTTTAAAAAGGAATTAATTGAGAAAAATCCTGCCGCTCTGGTGTCTATGCCAAAGCTGCATAAGAAGAACATTATCCGTCTGGATCCGGATGAGGTTGCCAGGCTTCTGGATCAGGTGGAAAATGGCGAGGGTTTAACAGAGAAACAAAAGGTTTATCATGCAAAAACAAAAAAGCGAGACTTTGCTCTCCTAACCCTTCTTTTGGGTACCGGAATCCGTGTTTCCGAATGTGTCGGTCTGAATCTTCAGGATGTGGATTTGAATAATAATGGGATTAATGTCCAGAGAAAAGGTGGATCCGAAGCCATTGTTTACTTTGGTTCGGAGGTAGAATCCGCCCTGCGTGACTATCTCGAGGAAAGAGAAAAGGCAAAGACTGCTCTTGAAGAGGAACCTGCCCTCTTCCTTTCTATGCAGGGAAAAAGAATTACGGTTCGAGCAGTTGAGAATCTGGTCAAAAAATACGCCAAAACCGTAACTTCCTTAAAGAAGATCACTCCTCATAAGCTACGTAGTACCTATGGCACCAGTCTTTACCGGGAAACAGGTGATATTTACCTTGTAGCCGATGTTCTCGGCCACAAGGATATCAATACCACTCGTAAGCATTATGCTGCAATTGAGGAAGACAGACGGCGAATGGCGGCTAATAAGGTGCAGCTGAGAGAAGAATAAAATAACTTATGATATAAAAAAGTAGCCATAGGTAGTGATTGCTACTCCATAATACAAAGGCCGAGATGTCCTGATTAGGATCATTCTCGGCC
>CAVHNP010000053.1:0-16121 GCA_963637505.1 Prevotella sp. CAG:279 | reverse complement strand
GCTATTATCTGATCCATCCCATGGGCTGGGATGCCTTCGGTCTGCCGGCAGAGAACTATGCGATCAAGAATAATACACATCCGGCTATTTCAACAGCAGCAAATATCAAGAATATCAAGAGACAGATTCAGGAAATCGCTGCGATCTATGATTGGGATCGGGAAGTAAATACTACAGACCCGAACTTCTACAAATGGACCCAGTGGATCTTCGTAAAGATGTTCAAGGAAGGCCTTGCTTATGAGAAGCAGATGCCGATCAACTGGTGTCCTTCCTGTAAGACAGGTCTTGCCAACGAAGAAGTCGTAAACGGAAAATGCGAGCGCTGCGGCAGCGAGGTAACAAAGAAAAATCTTCGTCAGTGGATGCTGAAGATCACCAAATATGCAGACAGACTTCTGAATGATCTGGATAAGCTGGATTGGCCGGAAAAGGTTAAGAAGATGCAGACCGACTGGATCGGCAAGAGCTATGGTGCCGAGGTTGATTTTGCAGTGGATGGCCGCGAGGATAAGATCACGGTTTATACAACCAGACCGGATACCCTTCACGGTGCAACCTTTATGGTTCTGGCTCCGGAGCATGCGCTTGCAGCAGATCTGGCTGATGCAGAACATAAAGAAGCAGTAGATAAGTATATTTTCGATGCCTCCATGAAGTCTAATGTAGACAGAATGCAGGACAAGGAAAAAACAGGTGTATTCACAGGCAGCTATGCCGTTAATCCTTTAAACGGAAAGAAGATTCCAATCTGGCTTTCTGATTATGTACTGGCAGATTACGGTACCGGCGCTATCATGTGTGTACCTGCACACGATGACCGTGACTTCGAGTTTGCCAAGAAGTTTGGTCTGGATATTATTCCGGTTATTTCTCCGGATGGAAGCATTCCGGAAGAAATGACAGAGGCTTACACAGGATCCGGTATTGTGATCAATTCCGGTGACTGGGATGGATCCGATTCTGCCAGACTGAAGCAGGAAGCCCCGGATATCATTGAGAAGAAGGGCTTCGGAAGAAAGACAGTAAACTATAAGCTTCGTGACTGGGTCTTCTCCCGTCAGAGATACTGGGGTGAACCGATTCCAATCATTCATTGCCCGGACTGCGGTGCTGTTCCGGTTCCGGAAGATCAGCTTCCCCTCCTTCTGCCGGATGTAGAATCCTATGAGCCGACAGGAACAGGAGAATCTCCTCTTGCTGCGATTGATGAATGGGTAAATACGACCTGTCCGTGCTGCGGTAAGCCTGCAAAGAGAGAAACCAACACCATGCCGCAGTGGGCCGGATCTTCCTGGTATTTCCTGCGCTATGTAGATAATAAAAACGACAATGAACTGGTATCCAGAGAAAAAGCAGACAAGTATCTGCCGGTTGATATGTATATCGGTGGTGTAGAGCATGCGGTACTGCACCTTCTCTATTCCAGATTCTATACCAAGTTCCTCTATGATATCGGTGTGATCGATTTTGACGAGCCCTTCCAGAAGCTCTTCAACCAGGGTATGATTACCGGTAAAAACGGTATTAAGATGAGTAAATCCAAAGGAAATGTGATTTCTCCGGATGACCTGGTAAGAGATTACGGCTGTGATTCCTTAAGACTCTATGAGCTCTTTGTAGGACCGCCTGAACTGGATGCGGAATGGGACGACAGAGGAATCGATGGTGTATACCGTTTCCTGACCAGATTCTGGAAGCTGGTACAGGAGCAGAAGGACAAGGATGTTGCGGAAAGCAAGGAACTTCTGAAGATCCGCAGCAAGATGGTTAAGACCATTACCCAGAGACTGGAGAGCTTCAGCCTGAATACGGTTATTTCCGGCTTCATGGAATTCAACAATCAGCTGATTGACCTTGGCAAGAAGGGCGGCGTAGATAAGAAGACTCTGGAGACCTTTGTTCAGCTTCTGGCACCCTTTGCACCGCATATCGGAGAAGAGCTTTGGTCTGAACTCGGACACGAAGACAGCGTATTCCATGGCGGATGGCCGAGCTATGAAGAGGAACATCTGGTAGAGGATGAGATCAAGGTTCCGGTTCAGGTCAATGGTAAAACAAAGACTGTTCTGACTCTTCCGGCTTCTGTGAGCAAGGAGGAGGCAATTCAGGCAGGTAAGGAGGCAATTGCTTCCAAGATCAACGGTACGATCATCAAAGAGATCTATGTACCGGGCAAGATCATTAACCTTGTCGTAAAATAAAACTGAAGGAGGAAGACATTATGAAAAAGATTGAAATGACGACACCCTTAGTAGAGATGGACGGAGATGAGATGACCAGAGTTCTCTGGCAGATCATTAAGGATGAACTTCTTCTTCCTTTTATCGACCTGAAGACAGAATATTATGATCTGGGTCTGGTTTATCGTAATGAGACAGATGATCAGGTCACCTTTGATTCTGCCGAAGCAACCAAGAAATACGGTGTTGCGGTAAAATGTGCAACAATCACACCGAATGCAGCCAGAATGGATGAGTATGATCTGAAGGAAATGTGGAAGAGCCCTAACGGTACGATCAGAGCCATTCTTGACGGTACTGTATTCCGTACTCCGATCAAGGTAAAGGGCATTAATCCCTGTGTAAAAAACTGGGTGAAGCCGATCACCATTGCCAGACATGCCTATGGTGATGTCTATAAGGCAAGCGAGATGAAAATCCCGGGAGCAGGCAAGGCAGAGCTGGTCTTCACAGCAGAAGACGGAACCGTTACCAGAGAACTGATCCATGAATTCAAGGGACCGGGCATCATTCAGGGACAGCACAACCTGAATGAATCCATCGAGAGCTTTGCGAGAAGCTGCTTCAACTATGCTCTGGATCAGAAGAAGGATCTCTGGTTTGCGACAAAGGATACGATCTCCAAGAAATATGATCATACCTTCAAGGATATTTTCCAGGAAATTTATGATGCGGAATATGCAGATAAATTTACAGAAGCAGGAATCGAATACTTCTATACCCTGATCGATGATGCGGTAGCCAGAGTAATGAAGGCAGAAGGTGGATTTATCTGGGCCTGCAAGAACTATGACGGAGATGTCATGAGTGATATGATCTCTTCTGCATGCGGCTCTCTGGCGATGATGACTTCTGTTCTGGTATCTCCGGCAGGCATTTATGAATATGAAGCTGCACACGGAACGGTTCAGCGTCATTATTACAAGCACCTCAAGGGAGAAGAAACTTCAACCAACTCTGTTGCAACGATCTTCGCCTGGACAGGAGCTCTGAGAAAACGTGGTGAGCTGGATCAGCTTCCGGAGCTGATGGAATTTGCAGATCAGCTTGAGAAAGCCTGCATTGATACCATCGAGTCAGGTAAGATGACAAAGGATCTGGCTCTGATCACAGAGCTTGAGAATCCGACCGTTCTGAACAGCGAGGACTTTATCAAGGCTATCAGAGAGACATTAGAAGAGATGCGCAAATAATACGGGCATAAGGTAGGGGTTAATATGAACGGAAATATTTCTAATGTAGTAATCAGAAGAATGCCGAGATACTATCGTTATCTGACCGATCTTCTGGATAACGGGGTGGAAAGAATTTCATCCAACGAATTAAGCAAAATCATGAATGTAACGGCATCTCAGATCAGACAGGATCTGAATAACTTTGGCGGCTTTGGCCAGCAGGGTTACGGTTACAATGTCGAATATCTTCATCAGGAGATCGGCAAGATCCTGGGCATTGACAGAAAGCACCACATGATCATTATCGGTGCAGGCCATCTGGGACAGGCAATTGCAAACTTCATGAATTTCGAAAAAAGAGGCTTTATCATCGGTGGAATCTTTGATGTAAATCCCGAACTGAAGGGTACGAAGATTCGTGGTATTGAGGTTCGAATGATGGATGAGCTCGAAGAGTACATTCAAAATAATCCTGTAGATATCGTTATATTTACGATGCCGAAGGATAAGGCAAGTGATATTGCGCAGAAGGTGGTTTCACTTGGCATTAAGGCAATCTGGAATTTTGCCAATATGGAATTGGATCTGCCGGATGATGTTACGGTTGAGAACGTACATCTGTCTGACAGCCTGATGCAGCTTTCCTATAACATTGAAAAACATAGGATGGAAAAATAATAAGATTTGGTCAAAAGTCATGCTTGAGAGGATAATCACAGTTTGTGGTTATCCTCTCCTTTATCTGCTGTATCATTCGACGAAGAAGAAAGATGACGGAGAAAAGGATAGGGGGAGTAAGATGAAATACGTAATTTCTGCCGAAGAAATGAAGCTCTGCGACAAAAATACAATGGAATATTTTGGAATGCCTTCCTGTGTTTTAATGGAAAGGGCGGCCTTAAGTGCTTTTGATGTCATAAGAGAAAAAGACATAAAGACAGACTCGGTTCTGGCTGTTTGCGGCAGCGGCAATAACGGCGGCGACGGAATGGTTCTGGCCAGACTGCTTTTCCTTGCCGGATCCAAGGTGGATCTTGTAATGGCGGGAAATCCGGAGCATTTTTCGGAAGAAGCCAAAAGACAGATGGGCATTGTCAAGGCCTATGGAATTCCTGTCTACCGGGAAATCCCGGAAGGGAAGGACTATGACCTTGTTATCGATGCTATTTTCGGGATCGGTCTTTCCAGACCGGTAAAGGAAAGCTATGCTCTTACGATCGAGAAAATGAATCAGCTGAAGGCCTTTAAACTGGCAATTGACATTTGCTCCGGTATCAGCGCGGATACGGGACAGATTCTGGGTCTTGCCTTCCGGGCGGATCTGACAGTTACCTTTGCCTTTGCCAAATACGGTCAGCTTTTAGATCCGGGCAGAGAACTGAGCGGTGAGCTGGTTGTGAAGGAGATCGGCATTACCAAGGAAAGCTTTCTGGGAGAGGTGCCAAAGGGCTTTTATTATGAAAGAGAAGATATCGGCCTTGTTCCAAAGAGAAAGGCTGCTTCGAATAAGGGATCTTACGGAAAGGTGCTTTCCGTGACGGGTTCTCCGAATATGGCGGGTGCAGCTTATTTTGCATCCAAGGCAGCTTCCATGACGGGAGCCGGGCTGGTTTATATTCATACGGCGGAAGAAAACAGGATCATTTTGCAGGAACTGATGCCGGAGGCAGTGCTGAACTGCTATCAGGAGAATCCCCTGCAGGGTCTGGAGGAGCAGATTGAGAGAGCCAGTGTGATCATTTGCGGCTGCGGTCTGGGGAAAACAGAAAAGGCAATCGCAAAGCTGACTTTCCTCCTCTTACATGCAAAGTGTCCCCTTATTCTGGATGCAGATGCCCTGAATCTGATTTCGAAAGATAAGCAAATCAGAAAACTGGCAGCAGCTTATAAAGAAGAGCTGGTGATCACGCCTCATATCGGAGAAGCATCCCGCCTTCTGGGACTTTCCGTGAGCGAGATTAAGGAAAACCGCCTTGCTGCAGCAGAACGTCTTTGCAGGGAATTGAATTGTATCTGTGTCTTAAAGGATGCGGCAAGCCTTGTGAAAGAGGCGGATGGAAAGACTTATATCAACACCAGCGGCTGCAATGCCATGTCAAAGGGCGGAAGCGGAGATGCTTTGACCGGAGTGATCGCAGGATTGATCGCCCAGGGAATGAAAGCTTATGATGCAGCTGCTCTTGGCGTCTACCTGCATGGATATGCAGGGGAAAAGGCGGCAGAAAAGTGTGGTAATTACAGTATGGCACCGACAGATCTGATCGAAGGAATCGGCAGTGTGCTGAAGGAGGTAACTCGATAATGTATAAATACGAAAGAAGTGAAGCCATCATTAATCTGGATGCGATCAGCCATAACATGGAAGTGATGCATCAGGGTGTTCCCGATACAGCAGAATTTGTCGGCGTTATCAAGGCAGATGGCTACGGACATGGAGCCAGGGAAATCGCCCATGAGATCGAAGACCTGGATTATTTGTATGGCTTTGCGACCGCAACGATAGAGGAAGCCCTTGAGCTGAGAAGAGAAGGCGTAAAGAAGGCGATTATGGTTCTTGGTTATGTTTTTCCTTCCCAGTATGAAGCGGCAATCAAAGAAAAGATTCTTCTGCCGGTCTTTGATTTCGAAACGGCAAAGGCGCTTTCGGATGCGGCTGTAAGCCTAAATCAAAAGGCGGATTTTCAGTTTGTAATTGATACCGGTATGCATCGTATCGGCTATCCGGTAACAGAGAAAGCGGCAGAAGAGATCGCCAAAATCTGTGCACTCCCAAATCTGCATGCTGAAGGCATGTTTACCCATTTCTTCCTTGCGGATGCAGCCGATAAAAGCAGCGCCAGGGAGCAGTATGATAAATTCTGTCAGATGAATCAGATGCTGCTGGATCGAGGAATAAAGATTCCTCATGTACATTGTTCCAACAGTGCGGCTCTGATCGATATGCCGGATATGGCAATGGATCTGGTCCGGGCCGGCATTACCTTATATGGCCTGCTGCCTTCTGATGAGGTAAAGAAGATCGATCTTCAGCCGGTTATGGAAGTAAGAGCCCGAGTGACCTTCGTCAAGACGGTTGAAAAGGGCGGAAGCATCAGCTATGGAGCTACCTATACCGCAGCAGAGGATGTGAAAATTGCTACCATCGGCTTTGGTTATGCGGATGGATATCCGAGACAGCTTTCCAATAAGGGCTGGGTTCTGATTCATGGAAAAAAGGCACCGATCTGCGGCAGAGTCTGCATGGATCAGTTTATGGTAGATGTATCAGATATCCCAGATGTGAAATGCGGGGATGAAGCAGTCCTAATCGGCCGGGACGGAGAGGAAAGAATTACCATGGAAGAGCTGGGAGAACTCAGCGGAAGATTTAATTATGAGCTAGCCTGTGACATCAGCAAAAGAGTGCCGCGGGTTTACATAAAAAATGGCTCTATGCTTTCTTCCAGGGATGCTTATAAGCTTGACTAATATAAGTTGAAATGGTACATTTTTAATGTTGTCTATTGTTGGGAAGTCTGTATTTTTTTTACAGGCAATGATAGAAAGTCAGGTGTTTTTAGATGGATGATGGCGCCGCGGCCATGTTTTCAATTGTTATTTTATTCGTCATTCTTCTCTTCCTCTTTCAGCTGAATGTATTTCAGGCTGCGATCGAGTCGATCGGCCAGTCAGAGATCGACAAGATCGAAAAAGAAAAACAGAAGAAAAGAATGGAGTCTTTTGCGGACGAGCCGGAAGCATTCGGACAGATCAGAATCCTGCTTCACGGTTTGATTTTCTTTCTTTTGGGAGCATTTTTATATCCTTATATCAGCAGGAATTTTATTCTGCACGCGGATGAGGCGGCAGCAGTCGGTTATCGCATTTTGATTGCAGCAGTTCTTTTATTGCTTCTGCTTTGGATCGGGATTTTCCTTCCGACCAAGGTTGGAGAGAGAAAGGCAGAAAAATATGCCATCCGTCTTTGCGGCCCGATGTTTCTCTTATACAGGATTTTCAAGCCCCTATCCGGTCTGCTGAATAGCCTGTCAAACCTTGCTTCCCGCCTCTTTGGCATTGATCCTTATGAGAGCGTGGATGATGTAACGGAAGAAGAGATCATCTCTATGGTCAATGAAGGTCATGAGCAGGGAGCAATCCGGGAAAGCGAAGCGGAAATGATCAATAACATTTTCGAGCTGGATGATACCGAAGCAGGGGATATTATGACCAGAAGAAAAAATATTCTGGCCATTGATCAGGAGATGCCTTTTGAAGAGGCACTGGATCTGATGCTGAATGAGCGTTTTTCCCGTTTTCCTGTCTATCAGGAGGATATCGACCACATTACAGGAATCATTCATATCAAGGATGCCATGCTTCTGGCCAGAGAGGAAAAGAACCTGTCTCTGAAGGTTTATGAGATTCAGAATCTGATGAAGGAACCGATTTTCATTCCGGAGACGCAGAGTATTAATGTTCTTTTCAAGAGCATGCAGATTCACAAAAGCCATCTGGTTATCGTTGTGGATGAGTATGGACAGACGGCCGGCCTTGTTGCCTTAGAGGACATTCTCGAAGAGATTGTCGGTAACATTGAGGATGAGCATGACATGGAAGAAGCCATGATCATGCAAAGAGGAGAGAACAGCTTCCTGATCAAAGGAATGGCTGATCTGGATGAGGTAGCAGAGGCCTTGCAGATTCGCTTTGATGCAGAGGATATTGACACCCTGAACGGATTTTTGATTTCCCAGATCGATAAGATCCCGGAGGACAACGATCAGATAGAGATTGAGTATGCAAACTATCTCTTCCGTGTCCTTTCCGTAAAAAACAAAACAATTGAAACCGTATTAGCAATCAGACAAAAAGAAAACACAGAGAAAAGTATAGAAGAAAAAGAGGTTTAATTATGTCAGGACATTCAAAATTTGCCAACATCAAACACAAAAAAGAGAAAAATGATAAGGCAAAAGGAAAAGTATTTACCATTATCGGACGTGAGATCGCTGTAGCAGTAAAAGAAGGCGGAGCAGATCCGGCAAATAACAGCAAGCTTCGTGATGTAATTGCAAAGGCTAAGGCTTCCAATATGCCGAATGATACCATTGAGAGAGGTATTAAGAAGGCTGCCGGTGATGTAGGAAATGTGAATTACGAAACAGTTACCTACGAAGGCTATGGCCCGAACGGAACTGCGATCATTGTGCAGGCACTGACAGACAACAAGAACAGAACAGCTGCAAATGTAAGAAGTGCATTTACAAAGGGAAACGGCAACGTCGGTACCCAGGGCTGCGTATCCTTCATGTTCGATCAGAAGGGACAGATCATCGTAGATAAGGAAGAGTGCGAAATGGATGCAGACGACCTGATGATGATTGCTTTGGATGCAGGTGCAGATGACTTTAATGAGGAAGAGGACAGCTTTGAGATTCTGACCAGTCCGGAAGCTTTCAGCAGCGTCAGAGAAAATCTCGAAAATGAGGGAATTCCCATGGCAAGTGCCGAGGTTACCAGAATTCCGCAGAACTATGTAACACTGACAGATGAGCAGGATATCTATCACATCAGACGTACTCTGGATATGCTGGATGACGATGATGATGTTCAGGAGGTATATCATAACTGGGATATGCCGGATGACGAAGACTAATCACAACGGGTGAAAAATGGCGACTAAAAATACTCGTACATCTTCAACAAAGAAAAAATCGAAAAGCTCGTCTGCTTCGAGAAGATCGACATCGGGAAAAAGACGAAGAACGAAAAAACAGTCTAGGATCTACAGGGAAAATGCAATTTTTATTACAATTTCCCTGATTTCTCTTTTACTGATGGTCAGCATCCTGGGACACGGGGGCAGATTCGGTGAGATCGCCAGAGAGCTCCAGTTTGGTTTCAGCGGACTTCTGGCCTATGTTTTTCCAATCTTGCTTTTTGCCCTTTCGGTTTATCTTTATGTCGGAAGAAAAAAAGTAAATAAATATGCCAGAGCCTTAGTCTATGTGATCCTTTTTGTTTTTATCTGCTTTTTCTTTCAGCTGGCTACCGGCAATTACGCCGGAGGCGGTACCGGCCTTCAGGCGGCGACTTATTCCAAGCAGACACATATGGGAGGCGGCCTGATCGGAGGAAGCCTAGAGGGCATCATCCGCAGCGTCTTTGGCCTGATCGGTGCTTATCTGATCGACATTGCAGTGATCATTCTCTGCATTGTTTATCTGACGGGAAAATCTTTTGTTGCAGGAGTCGGAAAGGGCACTGCCAAGGCTTATAATAAGGCCTATACAAAGACAAAAGAGAACATCGAATACCAGAAGGAGCAGCGTTCCAGAAAGAAAGAGGAAGAAAGCAAACTCCGGATGAACCATAAGGTATCCGGGGTCAGCTACGATACGAAGGTGGAGCATGCTGCCGATAAGGGGGAGAAAACTTCCACCGGAAGAAAGAGCAGTAAGAAGCAGACCATCGAAACGATTCCTGAGAGCAGCTATGGCAGACAGACCCCTTCCTTTACAAGAGCAAATAGAAGCATTCTGGAAAATGACTACAAGGCTTCCGCTTACCGGGAAAGAAAAAGGCAGGCGGCAGAAAGCATTGAGTCGATCGAATCCAGAGAGGATGTAACGCCGGCTTCTATTTATCGGGAAATGACCGCTATGGCACAGGAAAATGCTGCAGCTGATCAGAACTGCGGAAGGGCGTTGAATGATCGCTCTTCCGAGAGGACGGCATCTGCTTTTGACTATGAGGCTACATCTGCTTTTGCAGAAGACGAGAGGGACAATACAGACCCTTGGATGCAAGGTGGATATGAGGCTGATGAGGCTTCTTTTACAGAAGAAAGGGAAACTTCATTTTTGGATTCTGAGCAGGATAGCTATGAAGAAAAAAAAGTTGTTCCAAATAGCTCCGCTTATGAAGAAGAGGAGCAATCCTGGCTCGATGAAGATCCTTCTATCCCGAATGAGTCTGAACTTGAGTTTGAGGATGAGGAAGAAGACGAGGAGGCAGAAGATCCCAGGGCGATTCTGGAGGAACTTGCCAGACCTGTGGCCAAAACAACGGCACTTGCTGCGGGAGGCGCCGCGGTTTACGCGGCAGCAGAAGCAAGGAAATCTTCCGGATCCGAGAGAGAAGCAACTTCTGAGGATAGGAAAAAGGAAGCTGCAAAGACTGTAAAAACGGAAGAGTCGAAAACGGAGGAGAAACTTGAAATCTCAGATTCTATTCCGGAGCTGGAAGAATACAGCTTCCCGAGTATCGAACTTCTGGCAAGACCGGCAGCGCCGGCCGGCGGAAGAGATGCCTTTGCTTATCAGAATCAGCAGAAGCTGCAGGATACCATGCAGAGCTTCGGCGTAAATGTAACGGTAACCGGCTTCCAGCAGGGACCGACCGTAACAAGATATGAGCTGCTGCCGGCAGCGGGCGTAAAGGTTAGTAAGATCCTTTCCTTATCGGATGATCTGAAGCTGGCGCTCGCGGCACCGGATATTCGTATTGAAGCACCGATTCCCGGAAAATCCGCGATCGGTATTGAGGTTCCGAACAAGACCCGAGTAACCGTTTCTCTTCGGGAACTGATCGATACGGAAGCCTTTGAGACCCACAAGTCCAAGATCGCTTTTGCAGCAGGAAAAGATATCAATGGCAATGTCATTCTGGCGGATATCCAGAAGATGCCACACTTACTGATTGCAGGTGCAACAGGTTCCGGTAAGTCGGTTTGTATCAATACGATCATTATGAGTATCCTTTATAAGGCAAGACCGGATGAGGTGAAGCTGATCATGATCGATCCGAAGGTAGTAGAACTGAGTATTTATAACGGTATTCCGCATCTGCTGACTCCGGTTGTGACGGATCCGAAAAAGGCAGCAAGTGCCCTGAACTGGGCAGTTGCCGAGATGACCAGAAGGTATCAGCTTTTTGCTTCGGAGAGTGTCAGGGATATTAAGGCCTATAATGCAAAAGCCAGAAAGGCAAATGCAGATAAGGAAATGGTAGCGGAGATCCTTCCGCAGATTGTGATCATCGTAGACGAGTTGGCAGATTTGATGATGGTAGCACCTTCCGAGGTGGAGGATGCGATCTGCCGTCTGGCTCAGCTGGCAAGAGCGGCAGGACTGCATCTTGTAATTGCAACCCAGAGGCCTTCTGTCAATGTCATTACCGGTCTGATCAAAGCAAATATGCCATCTCGAATTGCTTTTTCTGTTTCTTCCGGCGTGGATTCCCGCACGATTCTGGATATGAACGGAGCAGAAAAGCTGCTTGGCAACGGTGATATGCTTTACTATCCGCAGGGACTTTCAAAACCGCTTCGTGTGCAGGGGGCCTTTGTCAGTGACGATGAGGTTTCCGCAGTCGTTGAAGCAGTGAAGGAAAATAATGAAAAGCCTGAATATAATGAGGAAATTTCAACACATGAGATTTCTTCTTCCGGCACATCTGCTTCTTCCGGAGATACGGAAGAGGAAAGAGATGAGCTTTTTGAGCAGGCGGGACGCTTTTTGATTGAAGCAAACAAAGGTTCAATCGGTTCTTTGCAGCGTAAATTCCGCATTGGATTTAACCGCGCCGCAAGAATCGTTGATCAATTGGAAGAAGCCGGGGTGTTAGGACCTGAAGAAGGAACAAAACCAAGGCAGATTCTGATGACAATAGAAGAGTTTGAGAGTTTGGGAACAGAAAAAGGCGAAGGAGAAGAAGAGACATGATGACTGACATCGAGATCGCACAGAAGTGTGAAATGAAACGGATTCAGGATGTGGCTGCAAAGGTCGGCATTTCTGAAGATGACCTGGAATTTTACGGAAAGTACAAGGCAAAGATTTCCGATGATCTGGAAAAGAAGCTTGCAGATCAGCCGGATGGAAAGCTGGTACTTGTTACAGCAATCAACCCAACTCCGGCAGGAGAAGGAAAAACAACCACTTCGGTCGGTCTGGCAGAGGGACTTTGGAAGTCAGGTAAAAAGGCAGTACTTGCCCTTCGTGAGCCTTCCCTCGGACCCTGCTTTGGTATTAAGGGAGGAGCAGCTGGCGGCGGATATGCCCAGCTGGTTCCGATGGAGGATCTAAACCTGCATTTCACAGGCGATTTCCATGCCATTACATCTGCAAACAACCTTCTTGCAGCGATGCTTGACAATCATATTCAGCAGGGAAATGCCCTGAACATCGATACCCGTCAGGTTGTATGGAAGAGATGTCTGGATATGAATGACAGAGCTCTTCGTAATATCGTGATCGGCCTTGGAGCAAAGGCAGACGGTTATGTACGCGAGGATCATTTTATCATTACAGTTGCTTCTGAAATCATGGCAGTTCTCTGTCTGGCAACGGATATGGATGATCTGAAGAGCAGACTGGGACGTATGATCGTTGCTTATACAAGAGAGGGAGATCCGATCACAGCAGATGATCTGCAGGCAACCGGTGCTATGGCAGCCCTTCTGAAGGATGCAATCAAACCGAATATGATCCAGACCATGGAGCACAATCCGGCCATTGTACACGGAGGACCTTTCGCTAATATCGCACACGGCTGCAACAGTGTCAGAGCAACCAAGATGGCTTTGAAGCTGGGTGATATTGCGGTAACAGAGGGCGGCTTCGGTGCAGATCTCGGTGCAGAGAAATTCATGGATATCAAATGTCGTATGGCAGATCTTCATCCGGACTGCGTAGTTCTCGTTGCTACAGCCCGCGCCCTGAAATACAACGGCGGTGTTCCGAAAACAGAGACAAGCCAGCCGAATCTGGAGGCTTTGAAGAAGGGCATCGTAAACCTTGAGAAGCATATCGAGAATATTCAGAAGTTTGGAGTTCCCCTTGTTGTTGCAATCAACCGTTTCGTAACCGATCCGGATGAGGAACTGGAATATATTGAGGAATTCTGTAGAGAAAGAGGCTGCGAATTCGCTCTTTCCGAAGTATGGGAAAAAGGCGGAGAAGGCGGACTTGCTCTTGCAGAGGCTGTCATTAAGACCCTGGAAGAGAAGGAAAGCAATTACAAACCTCTTTATGATGTGAATCTTTCCATCAAGGAGAAGATTGAGACCATCGCTCGTGAGATCTATGGTGCAGATGGTGTAACTTATTCTGCAGCTGCTAACCGTGAGATCACCAGAATGGAAAAGCTTGGATTGGATAAAATGCCGATCTGTATGGCAAAGACCCAGTATTCTCTTTCCGATGATGATAAGAAGCTGGGACGCCCGACCGGCTTTACAATCAATGTAAGAGAGCTTTATCCTTCCGCAGGCGCAGGCTTTTTGGTAGCCCTTACCGGCAATGTAATGACCATGCCGGGTCTGCCTAAGGTTCCCGCTGCAAACAATATTGATGTGGTAGACGGCAAGATTGTAGGATTATTCTAAAAAAAGAAGCCATGTGGAGCCTGCTTTGCGGGCTTCACATGGGAATCGTTGAATAATAAAAAGGATGATAAAAATGCAGATAATTGACGGAAAGAAAATTTCTGCTGAGATTAAGGATGAGGTGAAAGCCGAGATCGCAGCATTAAAAGAAAAAGGAATCACAGGAAACCTGGCTGTTATTCAGCTGGGAGAAGATCCTGCCTCTTCTGTTTATGTCAGAAATAAGGCGAAGGCCTGTGAATATGTCGGTCTCGGTTCTCTTACTTATAAGATGGATGCTTCGGTCAGCCAGGAAGAACTTCTGACCAGGATCGAAGAACTGAATCAGGATGATTCCGTGGTTGGTATTTTAGTTCAGCTTCCCCTTCCGGCACATATTGATGAGGATGCTGTGATCGATGCGATCGATCCGGCCAAGGATGTAGACGGATTCAGCGTAAAGAGTGTCGGCGCCCTTTCCATCGGCAAGGAAGGTTTTGTTTCCTGTACGCCGGCCGGCGTGATTCAGCTGTTGAAGCGTAGCGGTATCGAGATGGATGGGAAGAATTGTGTGATCGTGGGCAGAAGCAATATTGTCGGAAAGCCGATGGGAATGCTGATGCTTCGTGAAAATGCAACCGTAACCATCACCCATTCTCATACAAAGAATCTGAAGGAGATCTGTTCTTCGGCAGATATTCTCATCGTTGCTCTTGGAAAAAGGGAGTTTATCACGGCAGACTATGTAAAAGAGGGTGCTGTTGTGATCGATGTGGGAATTCATCGAGATGAGAACAATAAACTCAAGGGTGACGTTGTCTTCGAAGAAGTAAGTAAGAAAGCCTCTTTTATTACACCCGTTCCGGGCGGTGTCGGTCCGATGACGATCGCTATGCTGATGTATAACTGCCTGGAATCCTTAAAAAGAAAAGAATAAGGGGTTACTATGATTTGTCCGAACTGTAAGTCAGAAATCGAAGATGGGAAAGTCTATTGTCCCAAATGCGGTAAAGAAATTCAGCTGGTTCCTGTATACAGTATGGTGGAGGAAGAACTCCTGCGGGATAAAACACCGCTGGAGGAAGACAAAGTAAGAAGTCAAAAAGAAAAAGAAAAGGGAAGAAAAGAAGGCAGAAGGCCGAGAAGAAGGAGAAGATCTTATAAGGGGATTGTTCTTATTATTCTTTTACTTGCTGCCTTTGCGGCCGGCATCTTCTTTTTGGTAAATTACAGCTTTAAGCATTCTTATTCTTACCAGATGAGTCGTGCCATTGATGCCTACAATGCAGAAGAGTATGATACTGCTTTGGACTATGGCAAGCAGGCCTTGTCATTGAAGAAGGATGATCTCGATGCCCTGCTTTTGATTGCCCAGTCTTATGAGGGCCAGAAAAAATATGAGCAGGAGGAGACTTACCTTCTGTCAGCCTTAAAGGCCAATCCAGAGGAGGAGAAGGTCTACCGGGCATTGATCGGCTGCTATACTCTGGCGGATGACTATGATAAGCTTTATAATCTGGCGGAATCCTGCAGTTCAGAAGATTTGCTGGAGCTTTTTGACGGCTATATCGTAGAAAGTCCGACTGTATCAGAAGAGAGCGGAAGCTATAATGAGCCCTTGTCCCTTATTCTGGAGACAGAGGATTCGTCATTGACGATTTATTATACTCTGGATGGAACAAGGCCGGATCAGACTTCAGAAAAATACAGTGTACCGATCACCGTGGATGAGGGAGAAGTTTCCCTCGTGGCAGTTGCATACGATGAGAAGGGAAGGTATTCCCTACCGACAACCGAGGAATACAATGTGGATGCAGATGCTCCGTCAAATATCAATATTTCTCTTCCGAGCGGCACGTATTATTATGATAATGAGATCCGTATCACGGCAGACGCGGGATGCCAGATCTATTATGCCTGGGATACCACGGATCCGGATGACCTTACCTCAAAATATACAGGTTCTCTAAGCCTGATCGAAGGAAACCATGTTTTGGCTGTGATGGTCGAGGATTCTTATGGACAGAGGAGTTCTGTGATCACCAGAAGCTATATTTATCTGCCTTCGGAGGAAGCTGAGGATTGGTAGGTAGCTGCTAGGAGCAGATGAACTTTCTTTATAATTCTATTCCTGCAACCAAGGGCCGAGAATCAGCTATCAAAACGTTTTGTCTTATAGGCAAAAATGAAACCGCCTTCTACCCGATGAAAAGGGTGGGAGGCGGTTAAAACGTTTTATAGAACAAGAATGAGTTATAGGACAAAAAGTGTTGATGAACATCTCGGCTTTTATGGCAGGGCTTCATAATGCCGTACTGCAAAGGGTGATGATATGCACGCAAAAGACGGTAG
>CAVHNP010000052.1:0-17059 GCA_963637505.1 Prevotella sp. CAG:279 | reverse complement strand
TCCCTACGGAAGCCTCGCTACCGTCTTTTGCGTGCATATCATCACACTTTGCAGCATGATAGTTGTTCAGAAAGTCTATATTCCTTGCATATCAGGAAAAGAAAGCGTAAAATATAGCCTTATATTCGTAATACGATATACGGAACTCACGGCATATTGCATCACCTCGTGATGCAATATATCAGAAAGGACTTTTATGCTTGAACAGGCTTCTAACAATCTTACAAAAGTAATCAGCCATATGCAGGATCTATTCACAACAGAAGAACTCTTTATTTTTCTCTTCGTTCTTCTTTTTGTTACCTTCCTGCCGATCTTTCTCTGTCTATTTAATAAAAGGGGATCGGTTCGGGCTGTATCGATTGCCATATTTGTCATTTATATTTTCGGTAATCTCAGTTTTACCATTCTGAATCGTGAGGTCATCTCCGATACGGCTGTCATTCTGCAGCCGGGAAGTGACTTTCAGAGTGCTTTTTATCTGGATCTGGGGCTAATCGGCACCATTCAGCAGCTCTTCAGCGGCAACTTTTCCGCCGTTGTTTCTTCTATCCATGTAAAAAGCTCTTTCATGGCCAGAGAGGTTTTGCTTAATATTCTTCTCTATCTGCCCATGGGATACCTTCTTCCTTTTACCTTTAAGATGTTCCGCTATGGTGTCATCCTGACAACAAGCGTTGGCTTTTTCTGCAGTCTGGCAACCGAGCTGGCGCAGGCGTATTTTAGAATCGGTGTCTGCCAGGTAGATGACATTCTCTTAAATACCCTAGGTACTTTGATCGGCGCCTTTCTGGGACTGGTGCTGGTTCATCTTTTCCGGGTGAAATAGAAAATACAAAAATCCTCTAAGTGATAGGCTCTCCACTATCTCTTAGAGGATTTTTTAAATGAAAAGAGGGAGAGTCCCGCAGGCTCTCCCCCGCCTGTAGGCTTCGCAAGTTTCTACAGAACGATCACTGATGCTAGCGTATGTCATTTCAAATATCCTGTCAATACTCCAATCACCATTTCTTTCTTTTAGGCTTTCTCCGATAAACCAAGGCAAAGACAAGCGCTCCTAGCATAAGCAGAAGAGAAGCGCCGCAGAGCAGCAGTGTTTTCTGATCTATCGCTATGCTCTGATCCGCATTTTCTCCCGGATCCATTCTATCGGCATCTCCACTTACAGCATCTCCACTTTCCATTCCTCCAAAGGAGGGCATGTTTCCATCGGAACGCATTTCGCCTCCTTCCTGCGGTGCCTGGCCTTCTTCTCGATTGCCACCACCTTCCTTGCCCATATTCTCAGACATCTGCTTCTCTCCGGGACCTCCGCCGCCCGGCATTCCCTGTCCCGGTCCTGATCCGGTAGCATCGCTGCTTTCCATTTCCTCAAAGGAGGGCATGTTTCCATCCGGGCTCATCCCGTCTCCTTCCTGAGGCGCCTGTTTTTCTCCGAAAGCTGCATCTTCGTTCATGCCGTCTCCCAGCTCTTTCGGGCCCATTTGTCCCTGGCCTCCGCCGCCCTGGTTCATACCGCCCATAAGGCTGATATCCAGATCAGATGCATCGATCAAGGAATCTGTATCCATTCTTTCCTCTTCTGTAGATGAAATACTGCCATCCAGCTGTCCCTGAATAGATTCTCCTCTCAGCTTTACGACCTGATAGAGGGTATCTGCAGCTTCTTCATATTCACTATAGGAATAAAAGGCGGTCGGATCAGATTCTACAAGCTCATCGATCTGGCTGCGGACTCTGTTGTAAAAGGCATCAAAGCCGCCTCCTTCAATATACTCCTCCACCAGCTTTTCAAGGCAGGCATAATACTGGCTGTGATATTCTTCATCCTCCAGCAGGGTATCGAAAAATTCTGTCCCGGAAAAAGCATTATCGATAGGATCATTGACCAGATCCGTCGCATCTGCTGCCCCATCCATACCGCCGAGACAGAGATTATAATCCCAGGGAATCAGATTCAGCTTACCCTTTGATTCATAAAGATAGTAATTATGGGCCATTCTTCCGGATAAGCTGTCTTCATTGACTGAAAAAACATGCACCGCCATATAGGACAGAAGATTTTCAATGTCCATATAGTCCTCAAGATCATTTCCCTCTGAAATATTCTTCAGGGCAGTGATCAATCGTTTTTTATCTGCATCTGTGACATCGGACTGGGCACCTTCCCAGATTGCACTATAGCTGTCCTCGTCCTCATCGCTATAATTTAAATCCGCACCATTTGCAGAATTTCCATTGGAAGAATCCCCTTCTCCGCCTTCTCCCATTTCGGTACTTTCCGGCTTATAAAAGAGCCCATCCTCTGTTCCGTAATTCCGCAGGGCAAAGCTATCCTCTACTCCTTCCAAGGCCAGATAGAGTCCCCAATATTCCCCATTCACCGATATGCCTGCATAATTATAGAGGGAAGCGTCTACCCCCAGGAACTGATACATATCATAGATCAAGGCTTCTTTCATATTGGTGGCATCTGCGTAATTATTATTCAGGATCAGCTTATCCAGACCGTAGCAAGTCTGTCCTTCTACATAATGATCAAATTCCAGCTTGAAGCTATAGCGGTCCGTTGTCGAATCATTGGCAATAGAGGAGAGGCTGGTGTTTCCTTTCGGACGGATACCAACCTTATAGAAGGTTTCTCCGTTAATTTCTACATCACATTCATAGTATTTTTCCTCTATGGCATTCTCCAGCATCTCATTCCAATCATCTTCGTCCATGATGATATTTACGCTGATGATGCTGCTTGTATCAAAGAGTTTTTCCTCGTATTCCATAGAAATCCCATCCGCATCTGTTTTCTCCAAAAGTTTCTCTGAAAAGGCAAGCAGAAGCAGACAGAAGGTAAGTGCCAGAATCATAAGAGCGGAAACGATCTTCACAATGTGTTTATGTCCAAGCATGCATCCACTCCTTTAAGACATATATTCTCCGTTATAAGATACCAGGGTTGCATTTTCAACTCCCGGAAGGGCTGCGATCTGATTTACGAAAGCGGTGGATGCATTTTTGCTTCGAAGCTCCATGGTCATCTCAATTCCTGCCGGCGTAATGGATTTTGACTTTGTACAAAAGGCTTCAGTTTCTTTTTTCAGAATTTCATTAAGAAAACCTTCAGCTTCCTCATCCTTGCAATTAATCACCAGAATATAAGGATTGTTGCGAATTTTCCGGTTTGCAAAGAGAAGAAGGATCAGACCGATCAGGGCAGAACCGATCAAAGCCAAAGGGATCAAGCCCGCACCGAGAACGATTCCTACTGCGATCGACCAAAAGAGAAATACGATCTCAACCGGCTCCTTGATTGCCGTACGGAAACGCACAATAGAAAGGGCGCCTACCATGCCAAGGGACAGAACCACATTCGAGGTTACCGCCAGAATCACCAGGGTTGTCACAAGGGACAAGCCCACCAGGGTCAAAGCGAAACCGGAAGAATACATCATTCCGGTCAGGGTTTTCTTATAAATCACAAAGATAAAGAGACCGATCAGCATGGCCAATCCCAGGGCGATCAGAGTATCCAGTACAGAAAACTCTGTTACACTCTCTAAAAAACTTGATTTGAAAATATCATTAAAACTCATTCTTTTTTTCCTTCCTTAACTATTATTCACATACAAGAAAATGCAGACATTTGGCGAATGCCACATCAAGCTGCAAAAATCCTTTTCCATCATTTTCCTATCCAAAACGCCGGCAAATGGCGTATTTCGAAAAGGCGCTCTGCCTTAGTCTTCCGGTCTGCAAAAGATCCTGGATCACCTCCGGCATAAAGGCATCGTATTTTACTTCCAGAACCATCTCTTCGGAACTGTCCATGGCAGAAATTTCCGATAACGATTTCTGCAAAAACTCCTTTTGAAAGAGACTAGTTCGAATATCATAATCAAAGGTAACACGGACATTTCCCGCTTCGTAGACATAGGCTTCCCTTTTATAAGATACCAATACCTGAGGGCGAAGCTGCTGCGTCTGCATCTTCCAATAAAGTTCCCGAACAAGGGGCTTCTCCGCTTCCGATCCTTTGGAATAAGGATAAAGGAGAATATTTTGATATTCCTCCTTTGTTAAAGGAGCGTCTTCCTTTCTGCACAGATCCTTATTCTTGATTTTCTTTTCCAGTTTGATATAGGAAAGATCCTCATTATAGTAACGAATCCGAAATTTTTCCCTCTTCGAAACTCCGTTTACCTTTTCCAATAGGGCCTTATCTCTGTAATTGTCGAAATAAAGGCTTTGTATCCTATAGATGCCATTTTCATCTGCATGAGGATCCCTCTTCATCAGACATCTGACTCTCTGCCTGATTGCAAAATAATCCGCTGCCGAAATCCGATATTTCAGCTCATGACGATAAGCGATACCATCGTCCATTCTTCCGCTCCTTTCTTCTTCCTTTCTCTTGGCTATTTTTCTCTATCTTTTAAGCTGTATGCCTGACGACGTTAGCTTGCTTTTCCACATTCTATCGGAACAATGTGTAAAGAATTTATAAACTTTGTGTAAAATTTATGAACAAAGAAGTCTATAGGCCGAGAAAAAGCCGAGAACACTTCTGCCGGATCAAAAAACTTCTAAACGCTTTTTGATCCTAAGCAGAAGGTCTCGGCTTTTTCTTTACGTTTTTTACTTTATACTTCTTCTTATCCGGATTTGATTATGAAGAAAAGGCAAGTGCTGTTACCTGGCCGTTTTCTACTGTAATAATCAATACCAGACCACTGTCCTGAATATCCTGATACGCCTGGAGGAAATCTTCCTGGCTAAGATCTACATCTTCTTCACCGCCTCTTTCTGTATAAGTTACATCCTGAGCCAGGCTAAAGCTGTAGTTTCCTGCTGCGTAGCTATCCTTATCCTCACCGTATAAACCACTCTCATCTGTACTGTAAACCAGTTCTCCGGTCAGGGTTAATTTTCCATCATTGATGGCGACATCATAAATATTTCCGCTAATATCCTCTGCTCCCTCATTCGGCAGATAAAGATTTCCAAGGTAAACGCCATCCTTTGTGATTTCCTGCACCTCTGAAGAAGCTGTTGACTGATCTGCAGTTTCTTCTGCCTCTCCGGAAGCTGCAGCCTCTGTACTTTCTGTTTTCTCCTCCGCTACAGTCTCTGCTTCTCCGCTTGCTGTCGTCTCCTCTGCTGCCGCACTTTCCGTCGCTGTTGTATCTCCTGCTGTGCTTCCACAGGCTGTAAGGGAGAGAGCCATCATTGCTGCTAAAATAACTGCTACATATTTCCTTTTCATATTTTATCCTCTGCTCTTTCTTTTTCTTTTGTCAATTATCTGACACTTTGTTTTTACTATCAATAATATACACGAAACATTATTTTTTACAAGAAATTTTTACATTTATTTTGCCTCTTTTTGATGCAGTCTGCTCTGTTTTTACCATATGACCCATGGCTTCTTGTGTGATTTTCACGATAGGATTTGGTTAACATTACCAATGCGAATACTTATAACCGATTGTGGCATTTCCATTTTCCGGGAATGTGTTCTATCATAATACCTGTCAGGAGGATAAAGAAATTCCTCAGGACATAAGTAATAGACATATCAAATCATTTATAAAAGGAGGAATTCATTATGGTAGCAACAACTTTAATCGCAATTGCAATGGCTTATGTATGTACACAGATTTCTTTCTTTACAATGGACTAATCCCTACCTCCATTAAGAATAAAAGAACATACTAATTTACCCCCTAATATTTAATAGTAATACCCCCTCGAATAAACTGTCGTTTTTCTGTATATCCCCCTCATGATACAGAAGGACGGCAGTTTTTTTGTTCCAAACGAACATTTTGTAGTATATTGATAAGGTAATATAGTTCGGAAACGAATCAAAGGACGGTCGAGGGAAATGGATAAAAAGGAAAGACAGCAGAAAATCATACAGCTTTTACAATCCCGTGAAGAGGTCTATGTCTCCACGATCTGCAATAAATTCAAAGTCGTTCCCATGACAGTACGCCGGGATCTGAGTCAGCTGGAAAAAGAGGGACTCATCATCCGAACCCACGGAGGAGCGATCTTAAAAGAGAAAAGAATCTATGACAGCCAGCAATCCGTTATTAAAAGGCTCAAGACAAACCAGGAGCTGAAGGAAAGGATTGCTATCGCTGCCCTTGATTATATTCAGGCCAATGATCGTATCTGCATTATGAGTGGTTCTACCATGGATATTCTCTGTCAGGAGATTCCGGAAGAGCTTCCCCTGACAATCCTTACCAATTCTGTTAATGCTGCCTATCATTTCGCCTTTTATCCTTATGTAAATCTAATTGTAAGTGGCGGTCAGCTTCGGACAAACTCCTTTGCCCTTGTCGGTTCACTGACAAAGGAAACTCTGGCCAAGACTCCTGTCGAAAAAGTCTTTCTTGGTGTAAACGGAATTGATGAAGAAGGCAATATCTATTCTTCAAGCGTAGTTGAATGTAAGCTGATCGAGGAGATCTCAAAAACGGATGCATCCCTTTTCGTTTTAGCAGACGAAAGCAAGCTCTTCCACCCCGATCTCGTCCCGATTAATTTATGTAAACCCTATAGCCTCATCACAACAGCTAAATTTGACCAAAAGCAAAGAAATACCTTTCAAAAGAAAGGTATTTCTATCATCATCTGTTAGATCATCTATTAGGAAAAGCCCATTAAGGTATTTTCCTCTCTGGATTTGCACTGTAAAGTATCTATATTTCCATCGTATCCATCGTAAAGTATTTATTTTTTCTCCAGGCTGGTTCCGATGCGGAAGCGCTCGCAGCCTTTCATATATTTCATGCAGAAATAGTAAACAAGTCCTGCTGCTGAACTGTCGTTGGTCAGGATCCAGGGGCAGGTGCAGACTGCCAGGATACCAATCAGGATAACTGCGGTTTTGTGCTTCATTTTAAATGCATCCGTAAAGGCATATGCAGGCGGAATAACATTGCTGGCAAGGTTTGTGGTCAGCCGGGCAAAAATGATAAAGCCCAAAGTTACTACCATAACCACCTTATTGTCTACCATCTACGCAAAGGCATTGATGGGGTTTGTATTTCCTGTTGCACTGGACGCCATTGCACCGATCACACCGAGAAGGACGGTTGCCGGTACCATAGATTTCGCTGTGCAGGTATCACATTCTATTTTGCCTGCAGGTCTAACTGAAAGCGAATAAAGTTTGTAATCTCATTCATAGCGTATTCTGCTTCCGGATAGAGCTTATAATCAAGGGCAAAGGTATGCGGCATTTTCTTTCCAAAGGTGAAATGCACCTCATTTCCTGCCCTGCAGGCCTTCTCTACCAGACGGACAATACCCGCTGACAGGCTTTCCGCTTCTCCGGACTGAATAACCATGGGCGGGAAGCCGGACAGATCTCCGTAAATCGGAGAAGCCAGAGGATCCTTTATATCCGCTCCCTCAAAATAAGCCTTTCGGATTGCCGCTGCTGTTTCCGTAAACATATCCCGAAGATATAGCTCCTCCAGATCAAAATTCTGATCAACAGGCGGAGAAGAACACCAGATCACTGCCGGCAGCTGCAAGCCCTTCTGCTTCAATGCATGAACCAGGCTTAAGGTCAGACCGGCACCTGCCGACTCTCCTCCTACCACGATCTTCTCATAGCCAGCTTCCAGAAGCCCCAGATAAAACTGAAGACAATCCTCCAGTCCCGCCGGATGCTTATGATAGGGTCCCATCCTGTATTCTACGGAATAACCCGGAAGACCTGTCTTCTCCAGAAAATGTGCCAAGAGTTCTCCGCTCTTCATGGCAGTTCCGACCGTAAATCCCCCTCCGTGGATATGCATATGAGCGATCTTAGAACTGAGGCCTTCCTTTGTAACATAAAGCCCCTTTACGCCCCCGATCCGGACTTCTCCACCCTCATAGCCTTCCGGTACTTCTGCCTCGAAGCTGCAATTCGGCGGCAACATGGGCACTCCAAGCTTTCTGTATTCCTCCGGAATCATATCCTGATCAGGCCCCTGTGGTGGCGGTCCCGGTTTAAACTGCTTTTTGTATTCCTGAAACTCCTTACTTGCCATTTTTTCTCCCTTTTCCTTTTCAATTGTAAAAACAAAGATTTTTCCTTTTTTCAGATAGTTCAGATATCTTTTCTCAATTGTATTACTCCAAGGTAAGAAGCGCAAGAATTCGCGTAAATGTTCGCTTTTTTGCATAAATGTTCGCAATACGGCATTGGAGGAAGTTCTGAATTCTGCTACACTAATTCATGGTTAAGGCTTAATCAAAAAATCGAAAAATACAGGAGACAGACCCTGCAGATGCCAGGCTCTTTTCCTGTATTCGCGCGGCATTTACCGGAGTCCGCATAGGCCGGTCTTTGGTTCCATGCCCGCGTAATTAAAACAGATATCAGAAAGGAAGTAGTCGAATGAAAAAGAAGCTTGCTCTCTGTGTCCCTCTTTCCGATGAAGATCGAGCCACCGTCGAAAAATACTGTGACATTACAGAATGTGGTTTTATGACAACCGGAAAATGGTTCATGGATGAAGATGTTACCTACGAACAAATGAAGGGTAACGAAATTATTGTTACCATGTCTGAAACAACTGGTGCTGAAACCCTTAAAAAGCTGAAAGATCAGGGCTTAAAATTTGTTATTGCGGCTCGCGGAACGCCAACGATGACGGATTGGAAGGCCTGCCATGATCTGGGCATCCCTCTTGGCTATACCCCGGGAAGAAATAAAACAGCTGTCGCAGAATTTTGTGTCATGTTCATGCTTATGCTGACCAAAAAGGTAAAGGTTATCCTTACCCGTATCCATGACGGTATGTACCTGGGCGAAGCAAAGGACAATGTCTATGACTATATCGAGAAAAAAGATGTAAACTGGCCTCATAACGAAGGCAGTCCTTATGGAGATCTCGGTTATAACCATGAGCTTTACGGCAAAACCGTCGGTCTGGTTGGCTTTGGTGCGATCGGACGCGAGGTAGCTAAACTTTGCAAAGCCTTTCATATGGATGTATGTGCTTATGATGCCTACCTCACAGATGAACAGATCGCAGCAGAAGGCGTAAAACCGGTTTCCGTCGATACCCTTTTAAGAAACAGCGACATTGTTTCCATTCATCTTCCGGTTACAAATGAAACCAGATTTATGGTAAATGAAGACTGGTTCGCAAAGATGAAGCCGACCGCTCTCTTTATCAATACAGCCCGTGCTGCCGTTATCAAGCAGGAAGCCGTTGTACACGCTCTGGAAAGCGGCCAGATCGCCGGCGCAGCCATGGATGTATTCTGGGAGGAGCCTATTCCGGAAAACCACCCTCTCCTCTCTATGGATAATGTCATCGTTACACCTCACATGGCAGCTATGACAGAAGAGATTGATACCTACTGGACCAGCCGAATGGTTACAGATCATATCGTAGAATATTGCGAGGGCAAGGAGCTAACCAAGCTCTGGACCCGATTGGAATAAGATCCATTAAGACCTCTATACTTATCTAAAAAATATTGTTCTATACCCTAAGGCCGAGAATGATTCTGCCGGATCTAAAACACACTTTCGCTCTATATCGTATCGCCTTGGCGATGCGATGCACGCGAGGCGCCATCGTGCAAAGCACGATTTAAAATGGCGCCGGAGTCCCGAACGGTTTTTGATCCTGGGCAGAACATCTCGGCCTTTGCGGCATAGCCTTCCATAGTTCATTATTTCCCTTCTTTCACTCGCACTTCAAACTCAACGTCTTATCAAATCGCAAAAGGAAGGTCGTAACTGTTACTGTTGCCGCCAGAATATCGCTGACCGGCTCTGCCAGGAAAACCGCAAAGACCTGGTTTTCGATAAAGAGGGGCAAAAGAAAGATCAAAGGAATCAAGAGAATGATCTTTCGGAAGCAGGCCATAAGGAGACTCACCTTAGCCTGCCCCAAAGCCATGAAACTCTGCTGGCAGCAGATCTGAAAGCCCGTCGCGAAAATTCCGATCATATAGATTCTCATCGTCCATACGGCATAACTGTATAGATCCGGATTCGAAGTGAACATCCTGACAAAAAGTCCTGGGCAGGTCATCTGCAGCAGCCAGAAAAAGATGGTATAGGCTCCGCAGATAAAAAGCTGAGTAAAAAAGGTCTCCTTCACACGACTTCTGCTGCCTGCGCCATAATTGTAACTCATGATCGGCTGTCCGCCTTGGCAGATTCCCTGCAGAGGCATCAGGCAGAACTGACTGACACTGGTAATGATGGTCATGGAGCCAACCGCCAGGTCTCCTCCATATCTGGCAAGACTGTTTGTAAAGCAAATCGAAAGGATGCTCTCCGTAGAAAGCATGACGAAAGTAGATATCCCCAGTCCCAGGCAGGGAAGAATAATTCCTGTCTCTAAAGGCATTTCAGAAAAGCGAAGTTTTAAGGTGCTTTTCTCTCCGGTCAAAAAGCGAAGGATCCAAACGGCACTTACTGCCTGACTGAGAACGGTTGCAATCGCTGCTCCCTTTACTCCGAGTCCGAATACAAAGATGAAGATCGGATCCAGAATCAGATTCAGGATTGCTCCGATCAAAGTTGTCATCATGCTGACCTTTGCGAAACCCTGGGTGGTGATAAAGGGATTCATACCCAATACCAGAAGAACAAAGACGCTTCCTAATATATAGATTCTCGCATACTCTGTCGCATAAGAAAGAGTTGCCGAAGAAGCTCCGAAAAAGCGCAGCAAAGCAGGAGCAGCCAGGTAAAAGGAAATCGTCAGGAGAACAGAAAAAAGCAGAAGAACGGTAAAACAGTTCGCCATGATCTTCTCTGCTACTTCATTTTTCTTTTCTCCCATTGCGATCGCCGCACGGGGAGCACCGCCTGATCCTGCCAGCATGGCAAAGGCATTGAGCATCATCAGAATCGGCGTAAAAAGGCCGACTCCTGTCAGGGCTGCCGCGCCAATGTCCGGAATATGCCCGATATAAATCCTGTCCACCACATTGTAAAGAAGATTTACCAGCTGAGCGATCACGGAAGGGATTGCCAGCTGCAAAAGAAGACTTTTTATATTTTCGCTTTCCATTTTATTTTGATTCATAAGGATCTTTCCTTTTATTTGCTCTCTTATTATGTATAATCAATATTAGCATTATTTCTTATCTTATAAGCCTATTAACTAGTATGTCAATAGGCGAAGGAGGATCCTCTTTCCATGGATATCAAAAGTATGACCTGCTTTCTGGCAGTTGCCGAAAAGTTGAATTTTTCCAGAGCCGCAGAAGCGCTTTATCTCTCTCAGCCGGCTCTGAGTCAGAGAATTCATGCCCTGGAAGAAGAACTTGGTGTGACTCTTTTTCAAAGGGATCACCGTCATGTTTTTCTGACACCGGCAGGCTCTGCCCTTCTGCCGGAGATCCAGGATATTGTTCGCCGTATTGACGCACTGCCCCAGCTGGCTGATGCAAATAAAGACAGTAAAAAGAAAAAAAGCGGACACTTAAAGGTTCATCTGGATTCTTCTATTCCCGAAACAATGATTCGGGTTCTAAACAGAGCCTTCGATAGGTTCTATCAGCTCTATCCGGATGTAACGCTTTCCATCAATTCCGTCAGTTTCGGCGAATATGAAAATGCACTTTTGACAAGAGCCGCCGATATCTGCTTTATCGGATTAAAATCCTCGGAATGGATCAATCCCCTTTTTAACAGTATCACTCTTGCCATCGAGCCCATGGTGATTGCTTATAAGAAAAGACCGGATGAGGGCATCGCCCCCCCGGAGAACATTTGTTCCATCCTCGAAAATCGTGAACTTCTGCTGCTTGCAGGGGAAGACCGTTGGAATGCCGTCATCCTAAATTATATGGAAAACCATAAAATTTATACAAAAAAGACCGTGATCAATGGCGGGCCAGCTCTTATGGTAAGCCTGATGCAGAATATTTCCGCAACCTTTATGCCGAAATCCTTCTTTGAAACCTTGAATGATCCGCATTTATCCTATATCTCTTTTGATGATCCGGATGCTTTTGTTTATTCTGATATTCTCTGGGATAAGCATAATCTCAATCCTTCCCTGCAGCTGCTGATCAACTGTTTTGATTATTAAACTGCAGAAAAGATGCTATGTGAGATAGAAGAAAAAATGGGCTTATAGGACAAAACCTGTTGATGGCCAATCCCGGCAAAAAAAGCCGAGATGTTCTGCCTAGGATCAAAAACCGTTAGGACTCCGGCGCCATTGCATCGCTGAGGCGATGCGATATAGAGCAAGAGCGTGTTTTAGATCCGGCAGAATCATTCTCGGCCGTTTGCAGTATACCCTTCCCTAAGTCCTTAGAAATAATAAGGGAAGGTCGGAATACTTACTCCGATACTGTTAAATTTGTTGATCGGATTCAAAACCTCCTCACAGCAGGCAATTCTTCCTAGATTATCAAATCTGATCACATAAAAGTATCTGTTTCTATAGTGGGCTCCGGGTGCATCATTTCCGATCCAGTCCACTTTTCCGTAGCACATGTATTCTGCAAAATAGACATGGGGATCATCCGTTGCCCAATAGCTTCCGGCTTCATCGAAGTCAATCGCCGGACAGCTTAATGTCGTCCAGGCTTCTACCCTTTCCATCATTTCGGTCGGATAAGACTCTTTCATCTCCGGCGGCAAAAACCAGACTTTTGATTCATGATTTGGTGCAAATACAGCCTGATTCATCAGTGCATCAAAATAATCGGGTCTCATAAAGGCTTCCAGATTATCCTGAATCCTCTTTGCAATTGCTGCCGGACTGTCATCTAAAACCTCTTCTGCCTTTTCTTCTTCTGCTGCCGGATTTTCTTTCAGGAACTGCTCTACACGGGGATTATAAAGATCCATACGGAAAACCGGAACATCTGCTCCTATCGCATAGAGGAAATGCAGGGGATTCCAGTTGATCTTAATATAGCTGATCTTTCCCTTCTTAAATTCTACACGGGTAAAAATCTTGGACTCAAACTTTCCGGGATTTTTGCACCATTTCACATCTGCACTGACATCCCGAATCCCCCAGAACACATTCGGATCCGGCGTTCCATAATATTCCTGCACCTTTGTTTTTACATTACTGGTCGTTCTGGCAAGCCAGCCTCTGTACTGCTTATAGTCAAAGGCATCCAGATGCTGAGGCATTCCGGGCGGTGCGGTCGGAATATCTACCACAATATCTTCCGAGAAGAGATCATCATACTTTTCTTCCCAGAAATTTTCCGACATATAGACTGCCATCTTTTTCTTGTTTGCAGCCTTGTTGAACTTGAATTCATAAGACATTTCTTTTTTCCTCCTTTTCAGCTTTCCTTTGCTCCGTGACGGATTGCCAACTCTGCATGAACCTCCTCCAGTCTTTTCTGGGACAGGTTAAAGAACATAGCAGAAATAAGAGCGACAATACCAAATATGATCGGGAAGAGACCATACCAAAAGCTGATGCCGCTGATGGCCTGATCCGTGATATTATTTGCATCAAAACCGATTGCATCCAGAATACTTCCCAGACTGTAGGTTGCAATTGCTACTGCTGCCTTCATGACGAAGGTTAAGGTGGAATAGCAGACACTCGGGCTGTAAACTCCCGTCAGATATTCGCCATAATCCGCAATATCCGGAATAGCGCCCCAGGTTACTGTGATGGAGCAGCAAAGAGCAAAGCCGCAGCAAAGGGAACCCACGATGCTTGCCGTCAGACCATTTCCCATCAGTTCGATGATTCCCGCAAGGATCATAAAAATACCTGCAAGTGAAAACATGATCTTACGATCAAGCCGAACCGTCAGAGCCGGAATAAAGAAGATTCCAACCAAAGGAACCAAAGACATAACCGACAGAATCGGAGCGATCAATCCGGGATTGCCCAGGGCATAGGATGCATAATAAACAGTAAAGGATGCTCTGACAACAAGAGCACAATTGACCATACAAACAATAATAGTCGGAATGACAGCATTTCTGTTCTTTACAAAGGCCTTAATTCCTTCTTTAAAGCCGGCCTCCTGGCTTTCCAGAACCGGAACTCTTTCCTTACATACAAAGGCTGGAATCATGCCGCCGATCACCAGCAGAATACCAACCACCAGAGCGCTGAAGAAGAAACCACGGGGTGACATTTCTCCGCCGCCGAACTTCAGAATCAGAACAGAGGCAAAGGTATTTACCACAAAGGATCCCACATTTGCGCCCCAGTCACGGTAAGCTCCCAGGCTGATTCTTTCTGCCGTATCATCTGTCATCGCCGAAGACAGGGCTCCAAAGGGCACCTGATAGGATGTCTGCGCAATCGTATACACTGCATATATGAGCAGGGAATAAATGATTTTTGCAGTCATACCGAACGACGGCGATGAGAAGAGAAGAACCATCAGAACTGCGACCGGAATAACGGCCAGCCTCATAATCTTGGTATAGGTTGTTCCTCTTCCATGATGTTTATCAACCATGGAACCAATCACGACATCATTAATTGCATCAAAAATTGTTACGATCAAAATAATTGATCCTGCCTGCTTTCCGCTTAGACCCATACCGATCGTCAGAAATGAAATGATATAGGTACTTACAAACAGATAGGCGCTGTTGTTGGAAAAATCACCCAGGGCATAGGCGACTTTTTCTCCAAATTTCACTTTCATTTTCTACCCCTCCTTCTTAAATAAAACCTGAATTTTGACAGATAATTTACATCCTTATCCCTTGTTTTCTGTCTTTATACTTTTATTTTAAAGAGGCCGCCTTTACTTTTGAAATCGTATCTTTCAATAGTCATTATTGGGAAATTGAATAAGAAAACAGAGCTATGGGGCAAAACATATTGATAATGCTCGAACAAAGGCCATCCATAAACAAAAATAAGCCAGGTAACCATGCGTCCTTGCGTGTAAACACGCAGTCCGCATAGCCACCTGGCTTATCGCTCGCACAAATTTAAAAAGAAAGCTTCGTCCCTTTTATTTAATATCCATATTCGCTGCCGTATTCATTATAAAGCTGCAGAAGATACTGCTGTTCTTCTTCTGTCAGCTCACTCTCGGCATAATCCTCTATTGCCTGATAATCTCCCTCACTGTAAGACTGGATCAGGTTTGCCGCTGTCGACGGGGTCAGATGCTCAGATACAATATTCTGAACCTCTTTCTGGTCTTCTGCCGGCAGGGAATCATAGAGCTTCTGTGCTGTATCGGAATCCACGCCAAGAGAAGATGCCGTCTGGCTGACCAGCTTCTGCGCAACAACCGCAGATACCTTATCTCTCAGGAAATATCCGGCAACAAGAATAATCAAAACCAATATTATCACTGCGATCAGCAGCTTCATCAGGGTAAGTGCACAGCTGCCTTTTTTCTTCTTTCTTCTTTTTTTGCTCATATATTTTTCTTTCTTGATCAGTCTCCATACTGAAGAAGCTGAAGAACCATTCCTTCATCGTTAAAATAAACGCCATCATAATAAGGATCGCCCATCAGATCTTCTTCTGTGATCTGCTCTGAGGGTTTCTGCTCGAGAACAACTGCTGTTACACAATCCTTGCTGATGCGTAATGTTCCGGTATAGAAGAGGTCTTCTACACGGTCATCGCTGTCAACATAAAGGACTCTCCAACCGTCCTCTTCCGGATCTCCAAGGAAATAATACTCGGCTCCGTCTGTTTCCCCGGTCATGCTGCCGTCTTCATTTACCTTAACAATATCCTTCTTTCCTGTTTTCTCGTTCAGGGTGATCTCTACCGTATCACCTGGATCAAGATTCGGTGCAATCTCTACTGCTCTGTAAAAATCTGCCTCTACGGTATAATAATCGCCTTCATCCTTTAAGCTATCGGATTTCAGTACAAAACTGAGCTTTGACATCTGTCCGTTCTCGCTCTCATCATCCTGTACATCGAATCCATATTCCTGAATCACTTTCCAGGAATCTGCATCAGAAGATGCTGCATCACTGCTTTCTACTGCATCAGCGGATGCCTCTCCGCTCTCCTGAATCTGATCTCCGGATGCTGTCTGATCTGCAGAAGCTGTCGCATCGGAAGATGCTGCCGTACTGCCGCAGCCTGCCAAAAGCATAGCTGCCGCTGCCACGATGACAATCAAATTTTTCTTTTTCATTTATAATTCCTCCTTTGTATCTTAGGATACCGGGCTATTTTACACTTCTTTTCCGATTTCGTCCACTGCATTTTTCCCTCCTGGGATTTATAACCGCCAATCATCTTCTCTGCATTATCAATGATTGTCTGGCCGACCGCCTTCAATCTCCGTATTGCTTTGTCTTCCCATTCTCTCATCTTTGTGCCTCCTTTAAAAATGGTATAAAAATACCACTGACCTTCTGATCAGTGGTTAAGCTCATTTTATTTCTCTCAAATGAATTCTATTGTTTTTCCGGTAAAACTTTCTCTGCTTTCTATCGTTACCCAGCATCTAATAGAGTTTAGCTGAAATTTATATTCCTTGTTATCGATGACTGCTATCCACCTTTTTGCCGTAACAAAAGAATCAAAATCTCTTTCCAAAACAAGTACTCTAGTATTCGTGGAGCCCGCTTGAAAATCATCAATAATTTTATATTGATCTTTCAATTTATGCCTCCTCCTTATTTTGAAGAATTTCATCTAAAGATTCTTTATAAGTCTTCAAATTTCTTTGTGTCACTTTCGTTTCCTCTACTGGTATCTTATACTTTCCAGATACGGATAGCAAGTATTCCTGCGCTTCTATTTCTCTGCGTAACATAACCTCATTATCAGGATATTCAGAAAATAATTTTTGTCTATCCTGCTTCGCATGATACATTTCTTCCAACACATCTGAAACTGTGGCATCATCTCGAATAAACGCAATATTTGCACCTGCCATGTAGGACGCATATGCACCCTGCATCTCAAGATGCCTCCGTGCATCTTCTCCTCGTATTATCACGCCATCCTGCTTTATAAATTCCTTCGTCAGCTTATTGTATGTTGCTTTATCAATTATTTCCTGGCCTTGCTCTCCTATTCTGCGCCGATGCTGTTCCGCATATGCCGCCCTTTTCTGCGCATTGATCTCATCCCTGTTCTTCGCG
>CAVHNP010000051.1:0-17141 GCA_963637505.1 Prevotella sp. CAG:279 | reverse complement strand
GCAGTCAGATTATTGAAAAAAATTTTCTGCTGTGATTTACAGCCTCCTCCTTTTATTTGTTATTTATATATATTAACAAACATTTTTTATTTCTTTTCTTTTAGACCATCCAAAAACCGCGAAAATAAAGGATTTTTCACGTTAACCTGCCGACAAAATAGGCGAAACATACGGACAGAGAGCCCCTAAGTTGCCGACAAATATGCGAAGAAGTTGCCGACATAAAGGCCTCAAAAAGAAGAGTAGAATCCGGCGAAAGAAGCGGACAGATTACCCTTGAGTTGCTGACAAATAGTCCCTTATAGTGGAAAAAATTCCCTCATAAATGGAACCAACATAAAGATATGGACAAAAATGACGTTTGAACGGGGCGGAAATGTCGTCAACTTTAATACTAAGAAGAAAATAAGAGAAAACTATGGTGCTTTTTACCACCTTAAATTTGATTTAACGTCACTTTTGTCGCTTTTTTTTAATGTGAGGAGGGAAAAATGTCATCAAATTAAAAGATGCTGACAAATACACCCCGTTGAAATGGAATAGATCAAAACATTAAGTGCAATAGAAGCTGTCTGAAGGATGTTAAATTGATATTATTGACAAAAAGCCTTCCCAACATAGCTGGAGAAAAGAGAAGATAGCGACAAAAAAACACCGGGAAATAAAAGGAACGGACAAAAAGTCCTTAAGAAAGCGACAAACAGACGAAAGATGACGACGAAAATACCCTCGCGAGAAAAACATACGGACAAAATGGCGGAAAGAAGTTGACAAAAAGCCGTAATTCAAGAATAATAGGCAAAGGTAAGGACAAAATGGCTCAAGAAAGCGACAAAAAAGCTTAATAAAGGCCAAAGGTTGTTCGGAAAGCGTATAAATCAATATGGAAAAAAAGAAAAAAGAAGAGAAAGATCTTGTTGTTTACCGGGATAATGAGCTTTATTCCAAGTCAAATGTCATCATTTCGGCAAAATATAAGAGTACCTTGTTCGAAAATAAGGTAACGGCGACCTGTTTGTCGAAGATCTCAAACAGGCAATATACAAGGACAGGAGACGGCCCCGATTCCAGTATCGTAGTAACGATGACAGCATCCGAGATCAAAAACCTGCTGGGGGCTTCTTCCGGCGGCACTTTTTACAGAGAATTGGATCGAACGGCCAGATCGATGACCTCCAGAAGCATCGGTATGAGTGATCCGGATGAAAATCGCTTTGTCTATCTGGCTTTGATTCAAAAAGCGGAATACAAGGATGGCATTTTTACGGTACGATTTAACAGTGAATTGTCAAATTTCCTGACACCGGACAGCAATTTTTCAAGATTGAATCTGTCTATGATGCTGGATTTTGATTCGAATTCCTCATTTCGACTTTATGAGATCCTAAAAAGCCGCTGTTATCATCCGGATGGCAGGAGTGCGAAGGGAGATACCTTTAAGATCGAATATGGATTATCCGAGCTGAAGCTGTTGATGGGCGTTGTAAACGCGGATCTGGATGCGGTAAGAAGGGTTTTGGATGCTTCTCCGGCGCCCAATTATGATAAGGCGGTAGAAAAGTCTCCGGAAAAGACCTATTCGGCGAAATGGAGCGATTTTAAACGCAGGGTGATTGATGTTGCGGTAAAGGAAATCAACCAGAAGAGTGATCTGGAGGTCTCCTATGAGACAATTCGCCAGGGAAGAGGTGGAAAGACTACCGGAATCATCTTCAATGCGACTGTCAAGGCAGACGATAAGAAGGAAAAGGAGCAAAGCAAAGAAAAGAAAAGCGGGCTTTCCAAGGAGGAGCAGTTCAGGATTTTCTTTGAGGTATATGAGATCTTTGAAAAGAAAATCGAGTTCGATGATATGGAGGCCATTTGCCAGGCAGCCGACTATGATACAGAAAGTATCAAAAAGGCCTATGAGATGATGAAAAAGGCGAAAAAGGAGCCGGAAAACAAGACCGGCTGGCTAATTGCCTGCATCAAGGAAAAATGGTACGACTCATCGGATGTAGTAGAAAAGAAAAAGAAGAGCTGGGACGGAGAAAGAGTAATCGAAAAAGAGGATCGGGAAAAGAGAAATGCTGAATTGATTCGTCTGATTCAGGAGGAAAAGGTGAAGCTTCCGGTGGAAGCAATCGAATTGATCATGGTATCGGATCTGCCGATTGATTTTATCCTGGAGCAATACGGAGTTTGAGAAGAAAGTATGGATTTATAAGCGAGGGCGCGGTCAAAGAGTGACTGCGCCCTTGCTTTCTATTAACCAAAAGCTTTGCGAGCCATGCACTGTAACAGGGTTATAGAATGCCACTTAGATGATTTGCCGCAGGTGGATTGCATAAGCAGTGCTCTTTCGTGTAGGCAAATCTCTATTGTTTACATGACCAATAAGCTAAGTGGCAGTCCTTGCAAAGAGATATGCAGTTCACAGAAATAAAAGTGATAAATATTACAAAGCAAAATCCGAAAATCGGTGTAAGAAAATCCAATAAAGCCTTGAAATAGGGTGAAAAAGAAAAGAAAAGTGAAAAATATATGAAAAACGACATAAAACTAGGACTCAAAGCTAAAGTCTGGTAAAAACCTACACCTTTAATTTCAAAAAAATGAAAAAAAATGAACTTTTTTTGAAAAAAGGGGTGTTTAAAGGTGATAAAAAGTACCAAAACCAAGAAAAAAGTGAAGCCTTTTCTCTACGGAAAAGCATTGAAAAAAGGCATCTTATCGAAGGGAAAGTTTCCTAAAGGAAGAAATAGGGGTGAAGAAAAATACCAGAAAAGAGCAAAAAAGTGAATGGAAAGGGGCGGTTTTGCATAATCTTTAAAAAATAAAATAATCATGCTAAAATTTCACCTATAAAAGGGACGAGGTAAGAGTATGAAGGATCAACTGCGATTTGACGAAAACGGAAATATCATCGAAGAGATTGCGATGCCGGAAATGGAAAAGAAAACAGAAGAATCCTATCCGATTGTTGAGGAGAATGGCTGTCTGACAGAATTTGAGGAGCTGAACAATGTCCTGATCTCCGGAGAGGGAAACCAGAAGATCCCGGCGGTACAGGAACAGCTGAACCTCTACATCGACAGCATGGTGGAAATGATGGTGAAGAAGCAGACAAGTGAACCCTTTAAGAAGGGCTCTGCCTCTGTTGCCTGGAATCCGGACTTTATTCTCTACAAATGCAGACAGGATATGACAAGTGCAGAGCAGGTTCTTTTTGATATCGTGAGCGGGGCTGTTTCCTCGAATCCGACACAGACGGCCTACACGATCGATGTGACCTCGATTCAGGAATACCTTCCCTACAAGGATGATTCCTATGCCTATAAGATCCTATGTAAGGCATCAAAGTCGATTCAGGAAAAATCCCTGTCCTTTACGATCGAATATGAAGGACAGGAGGTAGAATTCGCCTATCCTTATTTTGATCCGATCGCTTATGTGGATACAAAGAAGAGCAGAACCCATCATGCTTATATTTCCTTTATCCCCTCGAAGATCCTCAAAATGTTTCTGGTCTCTGCTTCGGTTGCTCATGGAGGCTTTTATCAGATCAGTGGAGCAGCGAAGATCAGCGGGAAGAATTCCAAGCTTCTTTATTATCTTTTAGAGTCCAAGAAGAATTATTGTGAATATCCGGGCGCAAGACCGGGAATCTTCAGGATTTCCCTTGATGACCTTCGGATGATCATCGGATATCCGGAGAGTTACCGTTATGCAGATATTAAGAGAAATATCCTGGATCCGACCAAGGAAGATGTCAAAAAGATCCCGGAGATCGATTTTGTTTTTGACTATAAGGTGTATAAGAGCCGGAAGGGCGGAAAGAAACTGCAGGTTACGGATCTGGATTTTATCATCGCGAAAAAGGCAAAGCTGGTAGAAGAAGAGATCGAAGAGGAGCACCGCAGTGAGGAAGACCGCTTGATGGATGGTGTCCTGAAGGGCTTTGGTTATACGAAGACCCAGTGCAAGACGATCGCAAAGGCCTGCAAGGAAAAGGAGAGGGATACCGCCTTTCTGACAAAGGCTCTGGTTGCTGTTGAGAATGCAAATAATGTAAGATCAAAGGTGGCTCTGCTTCATTATCTGATTTCCAATGGAATGGAGGATAAGGAAAAAGAGGGCAGGGAGTTCGACTTTACAGACCGCAGCTATGATTATGCAGAACTTGAGAAAAAGCTGGCTCTGGAAGAAGAAAAAGAAGAGTGAGGGTGGAAGAAGCCTCCTCTTTTGAAGAAGAGAAGAAGATAAGAGTAAAACAATGATAAAAAAAGAAGAATATGAAGAAATCTATCAGGAATTGAACCGGGTTTCTCCGATTGAAGGAGACTGCGGCAGACTCTGTCAGGCAGCCTGCTGTCAATCAGATTCTTCTTATGCAGAAGAAATAGAAAACAAAGACTTTGAAGAAGAGGCAGAGCTTGGCATGTATCTTCTTCCGGGAGAGGAAGCTCTTTTAGAGGAAGGAGAGCCCTGGCTTCGGATCAAGAAGGAAGCCAGGGAGGATTATGATTTTCCGGATTCCTGGCCGGAGGAAATCATCTTTGCAGCCTGCGGGGGACCTGCAGAATGCAGAAGAGAGAAAAGGCCGATCCAGTGCAGAAGCTTTCCTCTTTATCCCCATCTGACAAAGAGCGGGGAACTTCAATTGATCTATTGCGATTTTGAGTTGCCCTACCTATGTCCTCTGATCGAAGAGGAGAGGCCTTTACAGGAAGATTTTATTCTGGCTACTTATCGTGCCTGGGAAAGGCTGCTAGAGGAGCAGGCCATTTATGATCTGATCAAAATGGATTCCGAGGCGCGAGAAGAGGTGGGTATGGGCTATCGGATTGCTTATCCGCAGGAGAGAGAAGATGAAGATTGATCGACAGGATATGCTGGAGCTGACCAGAAGAATGACGGTTTCAAGAACCTGCTTTTTCAGAATGGCGGGTGCCTATATGGATACAGAGGGGGAGATCGATGATTCCTTCAATATTCATTTCCTGAAGCTGTCCGGCTCGGATCAGGCAAAGAATCTGGAGATTGCAAAGACGATCCCCTTTGCAGAGACAAACAGCAAATTAAAAAATTATAGATTTAAGGAAGAAAAGAAAAGGCCGGGCTCTGTCTGGCAGCTTCTGATGGCCCTTCGGGAATGTGAATTGAAAAACGATGCCCTTCTGTATTCTTTTTATGAATTTATCGGGGAGCAGTATTACAGTGAGCAGCCCTATTCCATCAATCTCTTTTACGGAAGCTATGACGTTCCGGTCAAGGGAAGCGATAAGAGCGAGCAGTGGGAGTCAGAAGAGGTCTATCAGTATCTTCTCTGCGCCATCTGTCCTTTGGTGGGGGACTATGAATCCGGAGAGCCGGTAAAGGGCTTTTTATTTCCGGCCTTTGCAAACAGAAGCACGGATATGGACGGGATCAATATTTTCGAAGAGGATGAAAGCGGAGAATTTGCAAGAATTCTCCAAATGTATTAAAACAAGGATAAAAGAAGCGGAGAAGGGAGAGAAAGTCCTTCTTCCGAAAAAAGTAAAGGGACAAAGAAAACAAAAGACAATAGAAATAAGGTGAATATCGTATGAAAAAAATCGCACTTGTAACCGGTGCTTCCTCCGGTCTTGGAAAAGAATTTATCAGGCAGTTGATCTGGAAGGATTATGATGAGGTCTGGGCAGTCGCCAGAAGAATGGATAAACTCATGAAGCTGAGTCGGATCACAAGGATTCCGATTCGGGCGATCGCACTTGATCTGACCAAGAAGAGCAGCATTAAAGAGCTGGAAGAACTTTTGGAAAAGGAAAAACCGCAGATTCATCTCCTGGTTAATTCCGCCGGCTTTGGGAAGATCGGTAATTATAAGGAGATCAGCAGACGGGATACGGATCAGATGATCGAGCTGAACTGCAGGGCAGCTGTGGATGTAACGACCATTTCCCTTCCTTATATGTCAAGGGGAGATAAGATCCTGCAGATCTGTTCTATAGCAGCCTTTCAGCCCCTTCCCTATCTGAATGTCTATGCGGCAACAAAGGCCTTCCTTTACCGCTACAGCAGAGCCCTGCACTCCGAGCTTCGCCATAAAGGCATTACGGTTACGGCCGTTTGCCCCTATTGGGTGAAGGATACGGAATTTATCGCCCGGGCAGAGCAGTCAAACGGCAGTGAGCGGATCTCCGGTTATCCTCTGGCATCCAGAAAACGCCATGTGGTAAGAATGGCTCTTTTGGCTTCTTATTTGGGCTTTCCGGTATCGACCCCTTCGCCGATCGCCTTTTTGGAAAGATATGCCTGCATGATCATACCCGACGGGCTTCTGATGGGCATTTGGGATTATTTCAGAACAAGACAGTCATGAGGCTTTGTGTATTTTAAGCAGATGACAAAAAGCAGATTATATGAGATAATCGCTTCAACTATATCATGATAGAAAGGAATCTTTATGCAGGCAGAATATGCCTGCATAACGGTGATTCGAAATGAAGAAAACAATCAGACAGATCTTTCTGATTTTCCTGCTTTTGATCCTGGTTCTTCTGGCGGGAGGCTTTGCTTTTGCCTGGCATAAGTATGGTCATCTGATCACAGAGTCCAAGGAAAAGGCGAATGCGATTGCCGCTACAAGCAGCTATGATGATTTCACCATGGCAGGGAAGACGAAGATCTACGATAAGGATGGAGATCTCATTACCGAGCTGTCCTCCGAGACCAAGTACCGGAAGGATCTGACCTATGATGAATTAACGGATAATACAAAGAATGCATTCATCGCGATCGAGGATCGTACCTTCTGGAAGAATCCCGGATACGATCTGAAGGGATTACTTCGTGTCGGCCTGAATTACATCACCTCCCGAGGCGGAGAGATGCACGGTGCTTCTACCATTACCCAGCAGCTGGCCAAGAATATTTACCTGTCCAGTGAGGTATCGATCACCAGAAAGCTGACGGAGATCTTTCTTTCCGCGAAATTGACCAAGATGTATACAAAGGAAGAAATCCTGACCGCTTATATCAATAATGTATACTTTGCAAACAATTTCTATGGAATAGAGGCTGCGGCCCAGGGTTATTTCGGCTGTTCCGCTTCTGAGCTTTCTCTGGCACAGACAGCATATTTGGCGGCGATTCCGAACCGTCCGGCCTATTACGACCCCTGGACGAATCCGGAAAATGCCATGGAAAGAAGATATAAGATCCTGGAAGACATGTATGACTGCGGCTATATTACAGAGGATGAGCTGCAGGAAGCTTTGTCAGAGGATATCGAGCTGAATCCCAAGCCGGAACAGGCCAGTGCGGAAGAAAGCTATAATGCAACGGATGATGCCTTTTCCTCCTATGCGATCAATTGCACGATCAAATATATGATGGAAGAGGATGGCTTTGAATTCTGCTATTCCTGGGATTCAACCGATGACTACAATTCTTATATGGAACAGTATAAGGATGAATATGAGTACATCAAAGGACAGCTCTACGCGAAGAACTATACCGTTTATACTTCTCTCGATTCCTCGATCCAGAAGGAAATGCAGAATGTCATCGATGAGAAACTGGCGGAGCATAATACCGAGGTCGGAGATGACGGCATCTATCTGATGCAGGGAGCTATGACGGTCGTCGACAATTCCACCGGCAGGGTCGTTGCCATTGTCGGAGGCAGAAGTCAGACAGAGGCTTCCGGCGGATTGAACAGGGCTTACCAGTCTTACAGACAGCCGGGAAGCTCGATCAAGCCCCTGGTGGTTTATGCACCGGCTCTGGGTCTGGGCTATGACAGCTCTTCCATGCTGCAGAATATCGATGTCAAGGCAGCGAATAAGGAAGGCGCAGATGTGGACTCTTTGACGGGGCCGGAAATGTCCCTTCGGTCTGCAGTTGAAAAATCCGTCAACGGATGTGCTTATTGGCTCTATAATCAGATCAAGCCCAGCGTAGGACTTTCCTATATTCAGGAGATGAAGTTCGACAAGATCGTACCGGCAGATGAAACTTTGGCTTCCGGACTGGGCGGACTCACCTATGGTGTAACGACAACCCAGATGGCGAGTGCTTATGCAACCATTGCTTATGACGGTATTTACAGGGGCGCAACCTGTATCACGGATATTCTGGATCAGACAGGAGAATCTGTTTATCATGATCCGGAGGAGGAGCAGATCTATAATAAAGAAGCTGCCAATAAGATGACCGATATCATGGAAGGGGTTATCACCGAAGGTACCGGTACGGCGGCAAGATTCGATTATACGATTACCATGGCCGGCAAGACAGGTACGACCAATGATAATAAGGATGCCTGGTTCTGCGGCTTTGCACCGGCAACCGGCTATAAGACCGGACAGGGTTATACCGTAGCGGTTTGGGTAGGCTATGATACGCCGACTTCGGATTCGGTTCTTCAGGGTGGTGACTTCCCGGCAAAGATCTGGAAGGCAGCCATGCAGAGGCTGATCCCCAATACCTCTGATTTCGAAAAAGATAAAGATTATGGCTATGAGGATGATTATGGCTATGATTATAACCAGTACTATGATGACAGCAGCTATTATGATTATAGCTGGGATTCGGGAACGACAGATCAGTCTACGTCTACGACGACCAACCAGACAACGACGGATCAGACGACAACCAATCAAAGTACAACGGATCAGAGCAGCTCTCAGACAACAACAGACCAGAGCGGTAGCCAGACAACGACAGAGCCGGTTGCGCCTGACAGCGGTACAACCGATCAGAGCCAGCCGGATAGCGGTGGAGGAGAGGCAGGATATTAAAGGAGCCTGACAAGAGGACATGGGGACCTTGAAAGGTCGGGCTCCCTTTTGGGAAAGCAGGTGAGAGATGTCCGAAAAAAAAGCACCTTTGATCAAAAGCTTTGGCTATGCATTTGAAGGCCTCTTTAGCGTGATCAAAAAAGAAAGGAATATGAAGATTCATTGCACGGCAGCCGTCCTGGTGGTTCTCTTCGGTATCTTTTTGGAGATTTCGAAAATGGAATGGATCGTTTGCTTTCTCTTATTCGGTATGATCATGGCATTGGAATGTGTCAATACCGCCATGGAGGCGGTCGTTGATCTTGTAACAGAAGAAATTCATCCGAAGGCAAAGCTGGCAAAGGATGCGGCGGCAGGCGCGGTTCTGATTGCAGCAATCTTTGCAGCCATTGTCGGGCTGATGATTTTTATACCAAAACTATTATTACTATTTTAAGGAGGGTTTTATCTATGGAAAAAATCGGAAATGGCTTAAAGAAAATCGTGCTTGCCGGCATCGGAGCAACAGCGGTAACCGTTGAAAAGTCTCAGGAGATCTTAAAGGATCTGGTAGACAAGGGAGAGCTGACCGTAGAGCAGGGAAAGGTCCTCAACGAAGAACTCAAGCACTCCGTAAAGGACAAGGTAGACGGGGTAAAGAAAAATGTCAGCAAGAAGGCTGAGGTTGCAGACATTCTCGAAGGAATGACAGAAGAGCAGCTTTCCCAGCTGAAGGCACTGCTGGATTCCTTTAAGGCACCTGCAGAAGAAGAGAAAGCAGAGCCGGAAGAAGAAAGTGCAGAAGAGCCGGTAGAAGAGGCCGAGGCAGAAGAAGCTCCGGCTGAAAATGAATAAGAAAGAGGCTGCAGCAAAAACCGAAAACAGCTCCCGTTTAATTGAGATTCTCGGAATCATCCGGAAGAATGAATTAACCAGGGGACTGACACCGCAAAAGCTGAGAAGCACTCTGGAGGATTTGGGGCCGACCTTTATTAAGATCGGCCAAATCCTGTCTAACCGTTCAGACATCCTGCCGGAAGAGTATTGCCAGGAGTTCACAAATCTCCGCTCTGACGTAGAGCCCATGCCCTATGAAGAGATGATTCATGTGATTGAAAGTTCCTACGGCACTCCCTGGACGGATGTTTTCTCTGATATCGACAAGGATTGTCTTGGCTCGGCATCTATTGCCCAGGTACACCGGGCCCATCTGCTCAGCGGGGAAGAGGTTGTTGTCAAGGTACAGAGAGAAGGCGTCTATGACCTGATGAAGCGGGATATCAATCTCCTTCATAAGGCAGTGAAGCTGATGCCGCCCATCCGGCTGAAAGGTGTTCTGAATCTCGATATGGTTCTGGATGAACTCTGGGTGGTTGCCCAGGAGGAGATGAACTTCCTCCAGGAAGCCAGCAATATGGAAGAATTCAGCCGGCTGAATGAGGGCATTCTCTATATTGATACACCGAAGCTTTATCGTAGCTATACGACCGGAAGGGTTCTGGTCATGGAATATATCGATGGCTTTGATATCGATGACCGGGAGGGTCTGCTCGAAAACGGCTATGACCTGCAGGAGATCGGTACCAAGCTGGTGGATCATTACGTGAAGCAGTTCATTGAGGATGGCTTCTTCCATGCGGATCCCCATCCCGGCAATATCGTGATCCGGGGCGGTAAGATCGTCTGGATCGATATGGGCATGATGGGACGTCTGACCAATCGTGACAGGGCACAGGTCTTCTCTGCGATCGAAGGCATTGCGAAAAAGGATACCTCTCAGGTAATGGATGCGGTGATGACCCTGGCGGAGTTTCAGGGAAAACCCAGCAAGAGCAGCCTTTACCGGGATCTGGAAGAGCTTCTGGATCGCTATGTTTCTTCTGATCTGGCAGATATTAATATTGCCCAGTTCATGAAGGCTCTGATGACGGTGATGAAGCAGAATAATATGACCATGCCCCATGGCCTGACTCTGCTGGCGAGAGGCCTGGCTCAGCTCGAGGGAGTTTTGCTGGCTCTTTGTCCAGAGATCTCGATTCTGGACATCGCAGCAAACCGGATGCGGGAGGAAGCCCTTACCCAGGAGAATATCAAAAAGAAGCTGAAAAAAGGCAGCGAGGATCTGCTCCGTTCAGGCGAGGATCTGCTGGCCTTACCTTCCCTTATGGCAAAGATCCTGAGAGAGTACGGAAAGGGTCAGAGCCGCTTTAAGATCGATCTGAGATCTTCCGAACAGCTGACCGCTCTTTTGCATCATTTGGTCAGAAATATGGTGATCGGCTTTTGTGAAGCAGCCCTATTGATCTCTGCAAGTATTATCTGTACCACGGATATGTGGCCCAAAATCTTCGGGATTCCGGCTCTGGGAGCGATTGGATATGTTGCGGCTTTAATCATCGCGCTATTCTTTTGTTTGCGTTATTTTGTGCGAAAGCATAGATAAAGAGGATATACAGATAAGTATCTGTATATCCTCTTTTTATAGCTCTGATTCTAGTTCGCAAGATCCGTCCACATCTCCTGGATCTCCTCTGTCTTAGACTTACGAAGAAGGAAAAGACCGAAAATGAAAGACGGGATGGCCGGAACAAGAAGCATTAAGTTATAGTTGTTGATCACATTTGTAGTTATTTCTGCCGAGCCGCCACCATAGGTCATGAGCTCTGAAAGTCCGCCATAGATATCCTCAAAGGCATGAATGAGAATAAGAAACCAGATGCTTCCGCTGCGGAAGTAGATTGCGCATAAGAGAACACCGGTACCAAAGGTGTAGATTACCTGCATGATTACACCGGTCGGATCACCGCCGGTATAATTTGTGAAATGTATACAGCCGAACAAAATAGAAGAAAGAAGAGCAGCTTTTAAAATGCCCTCTCTTCCTGTGCCAAAATAGGAGAGGAGGGTTGTCGAAAGAAGTCCTCTGCAAAGCAATTCCTCGGCTGCGCCGATCAGAACATTACTTACAACGAAGGTAATCGTTCTGCTGAGGGCGGGTACCACATAGTCTGCCTCATTGCTGTAGAGAGAATACTGCAAATAGAATGCAGAAAGATCAAAGATTATAAGCGGAAGGGCAATCAGAATGCATCTGAGGATTCCGGCAGTCTTTTTCTTCAGGAGATAGAGCATGCCGCAGACACGCATTACAATAAGGGTAAAAATGATGATCGCAAGATCTGCTGCGATCATGGCATACCACATTCCCTTACCTTCTACCGCTTTGAGAGGAATGGTGCCGGAAGCAAGCAGAAGAACATAGATGGCTGAACCAACATAGAGAAGGGCTGCAGAGACTGCTGCACATAGAATGCAGAATAAAATGGGGTGAGTTGTTCTTAATTTTTTCATACCAAACTCCTTAACATTAAGAATAAATATTTGAGAAGGCTTTTCAGAAAAAGAGTCAGCCTTGCAGTATAGCTCTGCAAGCAGGAGTCTTTTTTCTTTAAAAGCTTTCACTTTTCATAGAGTATAAGGCAAGAGGGAAATAAAGGCAAATCTTTGAGAGAAATTATAGTGAGAAATCATGGCGAGGAAATCGACGATCAGGAAAAGAAGGAGGAGAGGAAGTTTTGAGGCAGTCTTTTTTGGCAGAATGAGGGGGACTGCGTTATAATAAGAGCTGTTTCCGAACTTATTTAGACGGCAATAAGAGCGGCAGCTCTAGTGTTCTGGATAGGCAGCGGCAAAAACATAGAAAATGGAGGCTTTCGTATGTACCAATTGGTATCCAAATTAATCATCTACAGAAATTCCGAGGATAATCAGATCCTTTTCCGTCTGGCTGATATCTGCAGGCGTTTTGAGGAGGGAAAGGAGCCGGCAGAAGAGCTGGTGACAGACATCCTCAGTCAGGTGAATGCCCTTTTAGAGCTTTCGACCAGATACGGCTTTAATGATAATCTCTGGCATAATTATCTGGCCTATATCCTGGCCATGACCCAGACCCCCTTTACCCTGGTTTCGGAGAAGGTAGGTCCTCTGGAGGGCTCGGTCAATTCCTTTGCCAAAAATGATTTTGCCATCTTTAAGGCTCTTTTCGATTTTGACTTTCAGCCGATGGAGGAGGCACTTGGCATCAATTGCTTCGGCATCCTGGAAGATTACCATGCCGTTGTGAAGAAGGATCGGATCTACAATAAAAATGTGAGCGAGAAGGTGCAGGAGCTGTCCCGCAGCATTGAAGAGGCGGAAAATGAAGAGGAAGTTTATCAGGTCATCACCGGCTTTTATCAGAAGTACGGCGTGGGCATGTTTGGCTTAAATAAGGCCTTTCGTGTCGGAGAGAGTCCGGAGGAGGATCTTTTGATTCCCATCACCAATACAGGCAGTATGCTTTTGGATGATTTGGTCGGCTATGAGAGACAGAAGCAGAAGCTGATCGAGAATACAGAGGCCTTTATCAAGGGAAGACATGCCAATAATGTCCTTCTCTACGGAGATGCGGGAACTGGCAAGTCCACCAGTATCAAGGCCATTTTGAATCAGTATTATGCAGACGGTCTTCGTATGATCGAGGTCTATAAGCATCAGTTCAAGCAGCTTTCTGCCATTATCAATGAGATCAAGAACAGAAATTACCGCTTCATCATCTATATGGATGACCTTTCCTTCGAGGAATTCGAGACAGAATACAAATATCTGAAGGCAGTCATCGAGGGCGGGCTCGAACCGAGACCGGAAAATGTTCTGATCTATGCCACCTCCAACAGAAGACATCTGATTCGGGAGACCTGGAAGGACAAGGACGATGCCGACAGAGAGGATATTCATCACAACGATACGGTGCAGGAAAAATTATCCCTGGCAGCCAGATTCGGTATTCAAATCGGTTATTTCAGACCGTCACCCAAGGAATATCATCTGATCGTCACAGAACTGGCAAAACGCTATCCTCAGATCCGGATCTCGGAAGAGGAGCTGATCAAGGAGGCAGAAAAGTGGGAGATCGCCCACGGCGGTGTATCCGGCAGAACAGCCCAGCAATTTATTGATTATCTGGTGGGAAGCATGGCAGAAGACTGATCAGACAACTGAAAAGGAACAAGGGCCTCATCAGCCAGGGAAGGATCTCTCGCTGAGCAGAGGCCTTTCATGGAATTTTGTGGAAGCTTCTAGAAGTTTATTATAAAAATAAGCAAATGCGTAAATAAGCAAAGAGAGAGGAAAGAGAAAAAAAGAAGGTAGAGAGTATGGGAGGGAAAACAGTGAAAATTGAAAAAGAGCAGGTAAAGCCCCTGCTGGAGAATAAATTTGTCAGTGTCTATGACCTGCAATACGAAGAAGGCCGGCATTATTATGATGCCTCCAGGCGGAAGAAAGAGGATCTTAGCGCTATCAAGAGCGAGGAAGAATTCAATGCCCAGCTTCCGGATGCGGTCAGTGCCTTTCTGATCCTGAAAACAAAGGGGGAGGAAGACCGCCTTCTTCTGACCTATGAATACCGCTATCCCGTCGGCCAGTATCTGATGAGTGTTCCGGCGGGGCTGATCGACGAGGAGGATAAAAAGGCAGAGGATCCTTTGCTCTATGCCATGACTCGGGAGATCTATGAGGAAACCGGTATCCGTCTCAAGGAGAGTGACAGGATCTATACGGTCAATCCCCTCATGTTCTGTACCCCGGGCTTTACTGATGAATGCACGGCTGCGGTCTGCGCTGTAGCAGAATTGGAGGATCTTTCTTCCTTAAGCCAGGAAGGAGCTGAAGGCAGTGAGAGATTCGATGGCTTCCTTCTTCTGAACCGGGAAGAGGCAAAGAAGATCCTTCTGGCAGGCAGAGATCCTCATGGGCACTTTTATCCCATGATCACCTGGGCAGCCATCAGCTATTTCCTCTCCGGCCTCTGGGAGGAAGGGTAAAGGAGCAGGAAGAGAAGAAGAGTGAATCAGAAAGAATTCAGAATGTAGCAGCAGACAGGATAGAGGAGAAGGGCAGGAATGATCAGAAGCGCAAGACCGGAGGATGCAGGGGAACTTTTAGAGATTTATCGCTATTATATCGAAGAGACAGCCATTACCTTTGAATATGTGACACCTTCTGTCGAAGAATTCCGGAAAAGGATCGAGAAGACCCTGGAAAGCTATCCCTATCTGGTCTATGAGGAAGAGGAAGGGATCCTGGGCTATGCCTATGCCGGCCCTTTAAAGGAGAGGGCGGCCTACAGCCGGTCGGTGGAGCTTTCTATCTATATCGAGAGGGAGGCAAGGAAGAAGGGCATTGGCAGATGTTTATATGAGGCTCTCGAGGAGAAACTGAAGGAGCAGGGCATCTGCAATGCCTATGCCTGTATCGCCTATCCGGTCGAGGAAGATCCCTATCTGGATCGAAACAGCGTAGACTTTCATGCCCACCTCGGTTTTAGCCTCATTGGCAGGTTTCACCGTTGCGCCTGGAAGTTCGAAAGCTGGTACGATATGGTTTGGATGGAGAAATTACTCCTCCCAACTGACAAAATAAACAAAGAAATCTGATTTCAAGGGGGGGCGAGTTCCTAAATTATGCAAAATTCATGAAAAAGGTTGTTTTATTTGAAATTATCAGCAAATTCGAACAAAAGTAAGAAAATGTGTGCTATACTTTAGGCAGATAAAGAAGTCGGACAGGAAGACGAAGACCTCGGGTCTTCGATTTTTGCTTTTTGAAATTCTTAATTTTAGCAAAAAGCATTCCATCAAAAAGGAAATTCAGGAAAAGAGAGGCTTCGGATCCTGGAAAACGACTTTATCGAAAAAATGAGAAAGTAGAGAAAAAGAATATGGAAGAAAAGTCAGACAGAAAGAAGAAGAGCCGGTATCTGATTCTTCTGCTTCTGCTGATCATCATTGGACTCTGTGTCTATATCCTTCTGTCGAGAGGGAAAAAGGAGGAAGAGCCTTCCTCCGCACCTCTAAGCGTAGATGAGACCCAGGGAGAATATGTCGAACCGGAGACACCGATCGACCGGAGCAAGAATGTAACCCTTCCGGGCTGGGGCGGATTTACCATCCCGGCAGATACGAAGAAGATCACCCAGGGCTTTGAATTCCACAATCCGGAGGAAAACCTCTGGTATGAGGATGAGGTCAGTATTGATGGCAAGGAGCTGGAAAATCTCGTCGTAGACAGCGGCAATCAGACCGAGCTCAATCATTACTTAAGTCTTGCCGGGATCGATGGCAATGTCACGGAAGTAGGAGACTACGAGGAAGATTACTTCAAGGTCGATCAAAATGAGGAAGGGAATTATCAGATCGAAGCGGTCGGTTACTTTGAAGGAACAAAGAGCATAACAGTCACAAGCGATCAGGGAAAGGAAACAGAGATCTCCTTCACCTGCAAGCAGGATTACTATTATATGACCTTTGCCCTTTATCTGACAGAGGATGACGAGCTTTTATACCAGTCGGATCTGGTTCTGCCGGGTAATTATATCCAGAGCATGGAGATGACAAGAGCCTTAAAGGCCGGAACCTACGATGCCTATGTCGTATGCCAGCCCTACCGGTCTGACGGAGAGACAAAGACCAATCAGGGTGTCGTGAACATCACTTTGACAGCCAAATAAGACAGAAGCCAGAGCGAGGTAAGACAAGGAAAAGGCCGAGAGGGAAGGCTAAGGGGTTTATGAAGAGTGTTAAGGTAGGCTTTATCAGGAAGGCCGCCTTCACGAGGAGAGGGAACATATTATATAACAAGAGAAAGTATAACAAGAGAAAGGAGAGGCAATTCCTCCTGCAGAGATGCAGATGTTTCCGTTGCCGAAAATGAGAATGATGAGAAAGTATGCAGGCAAAGCAACAGCAGCTGCTATGGCAGCCGCAATGATGGTATCAATGATGGGAGTAACTGCGTTTGCAGAGAATAAGACTTCAGACTCCACGAATGTAAACTATAAAGTAGAAGAGGCTTATACATGGTCTGTTCCGTCTGAGGTTACATTTACAGACGGTGAGGGTGGTAATGTAGTTATTGCCGACGGAAAGGATAATAACCCCCAGAAGGTAAAAGTTGAGAATAATGTCATCGCTAATACAAAAAAGCTGCAAATCGCGCTGGCCTCTAATCAGACCTTTAAGATTATAAGTAAAGAAGGTGCAGAGCTTAGTTATAAGGTAACAAAAGATTCTTCAGATCTTAGCTCGGATAGTGTCGTACTTGAAGTAGCTGCAGGTACCAAGACAGGCGAGCAGGCTCTTACCTTTACCCTGACCAAGGATGAAGTTGAGAAAGCCGGTACTTATACAGGAACGCTTTCCTATACTGCAAGCGTTGTTGATGGACAGTAATACATAATAAGGAAAGCAGCAGAAGAGAAAACCCCGGCAGGAGAGCTTCTCCTGCTGTTTTCCTTTGTGGTGTGCCTGGCGGCGCACGTTTCTAACGGGTGCAAGTCCCGAATCCGCCCGG
>CAVHNP010000050.1:0-17181 GCA_963637505.1 Prevotella sp. CAG:279 | reverse complement strand
CCTTTACCTCTCCGCAGATCAGCTCCGGAATTTCGGAAATGGCGTCTGTAACCGGCTCGCTTTTCAGTTTGAATCGTTCCGGATAGCCGCTGACCGCATTGATCCCTGTCATGAGGATTTTCTCATCGTGATCCCGGCTGCTGTCCTTATAGGCATGACCGATCCGGCTTAAAATCTGAAAGGCACTCTCCCGCCCGATAATACAGTTTTTTTCTGTTTTTACAAGCGTAAGGACTTCCCTTAGCATATCTTCTGTTCCGTAGGGGATCAGCCGACTGATCAGAATTTGCCCTTCAGAGATAACACTGAGTTCTGTAGTCTGAGCCCCCATATCCAGGGTGAAAATCCCGCGACTTTTTAAAATCGGTGCTCCCATTCCGACTGCTGCCGCAACCGGTTTATCCGTAATCCGGATATTTTTATGGGAAATTCCCAAATTACGAAAGAGCTCGAAATAAGCCTTTTTCTGCACCGGAGAAAGGCCTGTCGGCAGGGATAGGTTCAGCATGGATCCTCTCGAGTCATGATAAAACTCTTCCAGATAAAAGCGCAGAACATTTACCGCCTCCTGATAGGAGCAAACCAGTCCTCTCCGGATCGGAAAGGTGATTCGATACCTGTCAGAGACTCTGTCATACATTCTGTAGGCTTCCTCTCCAAACCAGCTCTCCTCCTCATCTGAGGCGATCACATTCTTTTCATTGATAACTTTTTTTATAGATGTTGAGCAGATTTTGATGTTTTCCGAACCAAAATCCAAGCCAAGTACCTGACTCATGGCATGCTCCTTTATTCTCTTTTTTGATCAAAGCAATTGATCAGGATAGCAGATCATGACTGCGGAAGCTGAAAAAGCACTTTTCTCCGATGATCAGATGGTCATTGACCGGAATGCCGATCATCTTTCCGCTTGCACAAAGCCTTTTGGTAAAGGCGATATCCTCCTCGCTGGGGTAAGCCTCCCCACTGGGATGGTTATGCAGAAGGATCAGGGAAACCGCCCCTGCATGAAGGGCATGTCGAAAGATCTCTCTCGGTGTAATATAGGCCGCGTTCACGGAGCCTCTTGCCACCTCGATATCCTTGATCAATCTGCCGGAAGAATCGAAGAGAGCCAGTATAATATGCTCCTCTTCCTTATGCCTTAGGGCTTCCATATAATAATCCGCAACTGTCTCGGGATCATTCATTTTGACCCCGTTCAGCTTTCTTGCCTTTGCCATTCTCACACTGAGCTCGGCCAGGCATTTCAGCTGTATCGCCTTCACCCTGCCGATCCCGGGGATCTGCTGCAATTCTCTCTCACTCAGGGTATACAGGCTGTTTAAGCTGTTTTTTCCCATCGCAAGGAGGGCAGAGGCTGTTTCAATCGAGTTTTTTCCTTTTGTTCCGTTTCGCAAAAGAATCGCCAAAAGCTCTGCATCCGACAGAGCCTGCGCCCCAAAGCAGGCATACTTTTCATAGGGACGGTCTTCTTTTGGCATAGATCTGATAGAGGGTGTAGTCATAGTCACCTGCTTTCCCTCTCTCACCAAACTCATCTTTTTATGTTAGCAAATCCTGTCAGAAAATACAATCATTTCTCAGTCCAGACAGCCGGCATTTTTTACCTGCTGCAAAGACATCAGAATTCCCAGCTTTGCATGCTGCCAGGTAAGACCTCCCTGGAAATAAACAGCATAGGGCTCCTTGATAGGGCCGTCAGCGGAAAGCTCAATGGAGGATCCCTGCACAAAAGCACCTGCTGCCATGATAACAGGATCATCATAGCCCGGCATATCCCAGGGCTCCGGCGTCACAAAGCCATCCACCGGTGCCGCCATCTGGATTCCCTTACAGAAGGCCTTTACTCCCTCTGCCGATCCTAAGGTGACTGCCTGAATGATATCATGTCTTTCCTCTTTTCCGTTCGGAACGACCGGGAAGCCAAAGCTTTCATATAAATTTGCCGCAAAGATTGCACCCTTTAAGGCAGAAGCAGTTACAGTCGGTGCCAGGAAAAAGCCCTGATAAAAGCCTCTCATCAGACCCAGGCTGGCTCCAACTTCTTTTCCAAGTCCCGGGGCCGTCAGTCTGTAGGCTGCATTTTCGATACATTCCTTTTTACCGCAAATATAACCGCCGATCGGTGCGAGTCCCCCTCCCGGATTCTTGATCAGAGAGCCTACCATCATATCTGCTCCTACATCCGTCGGTTCGATGATTTCCGTAAATTCTCCATAGCAGTTATCGACCATGCAGATCACATCCGGTTTGATCTTTTTGATAAAGGAGATCAGCTCTCCGATCTGCTTTACTCCGAAGGAGGGTCTTGTCTGGTAGCCCTTGCTTCTCTGGATGGTAACCAGCTTTGTTTTCTCATTGATATAGTTTGGAATTTCCGCATAGTTAAAGCTTCCGTCCTCGAGAAGATCGCACTGTCTGTAAACAACGCCATATTCTGCTAAGGAACCCTTGGAAGGTCTGATTCCGATCACTTCTTCCAAGGTATCATAGGGCTTTCCGACCGGGGAAAAAAGCTCATCGCCGGGGCGCAGGTTTGACATCAGAGCCAAAGCCAGGGCATGGGTACCGCAGGTGATCTGGGGTCTTACCAAAGCATCCTCGGTATGGAAAACATCTGCATAGACCTTTTCCAGGGTATCTCTGCCGTAATCATCATAGCCATAGCCACTTGCATTGTTAAAGCATTCCGCTGAAACCTTGTTTTTCTGCATGGCCTGAATGACCCGGGTCTGATTATATTCTGCAACAAGATCGATCTTTTCGAATCTTTCCTTTAATTCCTTTTCCTTCTTTTCTCCCAGCTCATAAATCTCTTCATCAATTCCGAAGCTGCGGTAAAGCTCCTTTAACTCATTCATAAATCTTTTCCTCTTTCAGTATGCTAAGCATTTTATTTAAAATTTCTTTCTCGGATGAATAGTCTCCCTTATCAAAGAAGACCGCATCCTCCTCTCTTCGAAACCAGGTCAGCTGCCTTTTGGCAAAATGCCTGGTATCTCTCTTGATCCGGTAAATGGCCTCCTCTAAGGAATATTCTCCATCCAGATAGGCCAAAAGCTGCTTATAACCAAGGGCCTGCATGGAAACAAGAGACCTGTCATAGCCCTTTTCCTTTAGAAAGGAAACTTCCTCCAGAAGGCCTTCTTCCATCATCTGATCCACTCTTTTTTCAATCCTCTCATAGAGAATCTTTCTGTCCTGATTTAAGACAAAATAAGCAAAGCGATAGGGGGATCTTCTTTCTTTCTCCCTGGCATTATGTTCGGAAATGGGATATCCGTTTTCATGATAAAATTCCAGAGCTCGGATCACTCTTTTTTTATTATTCGGGTGAATCCCTTCCGCAGAAAGCGGATCACAGGCCTTTAATTTTTCATAAAGGCTCCCTTCCTTTTCTGCTTCCAACTCTTCCAGATAATGACGGTAATCCTTTTCTCCCTTTTCTTCTTCGAAGCAGACATCCTTCAAAAGTGCCTGAATATAAAAGCCGGTACCGCCGACCAGGATTGGGATTTTCCCTTCCGCCCGAATTTCCTTCATGGCCTCCTTGGCCATTCTGGTAAAGGTTACCACATCGAAGGCCTGGGCGGGATCCAGTACATCGATCAGATAGTGTTTGATACCCTGCATTTCCTCCGGCCGGATCTTGGCCGAACCGATATCCATATAGCGGTAAACCTGAGCCGAATCTGCGCTGATGATGCTGCCCTTTACTGCTTTCGCCAGCTCGATCGAAAGCTGTGTTTTCCCGACTGCGGTCGGTCCCGATAAAATGATCAAAGGCTCTTTCATGACACGATCCTCTTAAACATTCTTTCTAATTCGCTTCTGGTGATTGCAACCATGGTCGGCCTGCCATGAGGACAATGATAGGGATTCTCACATTCAAAAAGCTCCTTTAGCAGAATCTCTGCCTCCTGAAGAGAAAGGACATCATTTCCCTTTACCGACATCTTGCAAGCAGCAGTCGCCAGTCTGTGCAAGATCACATCCGGATCCGCCGTCTCCTGAGACAGATCATCCATTTCATCCAAAAGAGAATGGAAGAATTCCTTTTCATTCATTCCGTAGAGATCCGAAGGAACCGAAGAAATGCTGTAGTCTCTGCCGCCAAAGCCGGAAATCTCAAATCCAAAAGATTCAAAATAGTCTCCAAACTTCTCCAAGATCGCCTGTTCTGCTGCATTCAAACTGACGATCACAGGCGGATGAAGCTGCTGGGAGGCAAAGGTCTTCTGGGAAAACTTGCGGACAAGTCTCTCATAATTGATCTTTTCATGGGCCGCATGCTGGTCAACCAGATACATCTTTCCGTCGTATTCTAAGATCCAATAGGTATCAAAAACCTCTCCGATCAAGCGAAAACGTTTTCTCTCTGTCTTTGCAATAGGCAGAGACATTTGCTCATAGGATTTTTCTTTTTCCTTTTCGACCGGATCCTGGCTTTTTTCTTTTTCAATTGCCCTTGCCTCATAGGGCTCCGGCCTTTCCTTTATCATGCCGGGAGAAGAAAGAATATCCGGAATCTTTGTCTTGGGTGTATAGACAAGAGGCTCCTGCCGGGGGGAGTTTTCTTTTTCCGGCATTGTTACAGGTTTCTTTTCTTCTGTCCCGCTTTCTAAGGGCGGCTGAACTTTTCTCATCGATTCTGTGCTCTCCGGAAGAGCAGAATTCATTTCTTCCTTTTGCTCTCTTTCTTTCTTTTCCAGGAGATTTCCCTCAGCAAAAGAAGCCGAAGCGGTGTTTCTTTCACCTACAGAAGAAAGAAAAGAAGTCGGATCACTTTTCTGTCCCACTGAAGAAGAGGAAGAAACTGCCGTACTTGTCTGACCTGACGCAGAGGCAGAAAAAAGCTTAGCGCTCGTCTGCCCCGCAGAAGAGATTGGAGAAGCTGCTGCCTCTGCCTTTCTTTCCTTCATTGCCAGCGGAATCTCTGGGATAAACTCCTCTTCCTTTAAGGCCGCTGCAATGGAAGAAGAAAGCCAGTCATATAACTCTTTTTCGTAGGAAAAGCGAACCTCTGCCTTTGCCGGATGTACATTCACATCCACCAAGGAACCGTCCATCTCAAACATCAGAAGGACAAAGGGAAACTGGTGCTGCATCATATAATGCTTATAACCATCCTCGATTCCTTTTTCAATGATACGGTTCTTTACATAGCGGCCGTTTACAAAATAGGATTCGAATTTACGGTTTCCCCTGGAAAGTTCCGGCTTTCCGATAAAACCATACATATGATAGTTCTCATTTGAAAGATCGATATCAATGGTCTTTTTCAGGATTTCTCCTCCATAGATCTGATAGAGAACATCCTTCAGGTTACCGCTTCCCGGTGTCTGGAAACGAACCTTCCCGTTCAGGATCAGTTTAATGGCAATCTCCGGATGAGAGAGAGCAAGCTCCTCCACCAGGGTTGCAATATAGGAGCCTTCTGTCTGTCCACTCTTCAGGAACTTCATTCGGGCAGGCGTATTATAGAAAAGATCCTTTACCAAGATCGTGGTTCCGTCCGGAAGACCGACCTCTTCACAGGAAACTTCCTTTCCGCCTTCGATCCGGTAGGAAATTCCCAGGAGCTGATCCCTGGTCTTTGTCATCAGCTCTACCCTGGATACGGCAGAAATACTGGATAAAGCCTCTCCCCGGAAGCCCAGGGTATGAATGCTTTCCAGGTCTGTGATCTGTCTCAGCTTACTGGTGGAATGTCTCAGAAAGGCCTTTTTAACCATATCCGCTTCGATCCCGCTTCCGTTATCCGTAATGCGGATCAGGCTCTTTCCCCCGTCCCTGATTTCAATTGTGACTGCATCTGCTCCGGCATCGATCGCATTTTCCGCAAGCTCCTTGACAACGGAATAGGGTCTTTCCACGACCTCACCTGCCGCAATCTTATCGATCGTAACCGGATCCAATACTCTGATTTCAGACATAAGAATCCTCTTTTATTCTTCTCTTTCTTCCTTCAGCATCCCTTGCAGCTCATAGATCATATTCATCGCCTCCAAGGGGGTAATCTTATCGGTTTCAAGATTTTTCAGCTTGTCTATTACAGAAAACTCCTGGAAAGAAAGCGCTTTCTCCGTCTTTTCTTCCTTCTCCTCCAAGGTCGGCATCTCTTCCGGAAGAATCTGGATCTCCTGGTCTTTTTCTTCCGAGATCTGCTTCAGGATCAGCTTGGCTCTCTGGATCACCGGATCCGGAACACCGGCCAGCTTGGCTACCTGTATACCATAGCTTCTGTCTGCCCCGCCCGGGTTGATCTTTCGTAAGAAAACGATGTCATCTCCGCTTTCCCTGACTGCGATATTGTAATTCTTCACATTATCCAAAAGCTCCTCCAACTGGGTCAGCTCATGGTAATGGGTTGCGAAAAGAGTCTTTGCGCAAAGGGAAGGATTGGTACTGATATATTCAGCGACTGCCCAGGCAATGGAAAGTCCGTCATAGGTACTGGTTCCCCTTCCAATCTCATCCAGAATGATCAAGGATCTGCTGGTTGCATTTCGAAGGATATTGGCCACCTCATTCATCTCCAGCATAAAGGTAGACTGACCGCTGGCCAGATCATCCGAGGCGCCGACCCTGGTAAAGATCCTGTCGACAACACCGATCTTCGCGGAGGAAGCCGGAATAAAGCTTCCGATCTGTGCCATCAGAACGATCAAGGCAACCTGCCTCATATAGGTTGATTTACCGGCCATGTTGGGTCCTGTGATCAGAGCGATCCTCTGCCCATCATCAAAGGAGGTATCGTTATCAATAAAAAGCTCATGCTGCATGGTCTTTTCGACAACGGGATGTCTTCCGTTTTTGATCCAGAGAATATCCTCCTCCACCACTTCCGGCCTGCAATAGCGGTTTTTCTCCGCAACAAGAGCCAGAGAGATAAATACATCCAGCTGGGCTAAAGCATTTGCGGTTTTCTGGATCCTTTCTACCTCTGCACTGATCCGATCCAGAATCTGATTAAAGGTGTCATATTCTAAAGCAACCAGTTTATCCTGGGCGCCTAATATTTTATCTTCTAATTCCTTTAATTCCGGTGTGATAAAACGCTCTGCATTGGTCAGGGTCTGTTTTCTGATAAAATAATCCGGCACCAGGTTCAGGAAGGAATTGGTCACTTCCAGATAATAACCAAAGACCTTGTTATATTTGATCCGCAGATTCTTGATTCCGGTTTTTTCTCTTTCCTCCGCTTCTACCTGAGCCAGCCAGCTCTTTCCTTCCCCGGAAGCCCTTCTGTATTCATCGATTGCTTCCAGATATCCTTCCTTGATAATGCCTCCGTCATGAACAGAGATTGGTGCATCCTCTACAATGGCGGAATCGATCAGGCTGTAAAGATCCTCAAGGGGATCCAGATCCGCCTCTATCTGACGGATCAGCTCCCCATCAAATTCCTTGAGAAGTTCTAAAATAGAGGGCAGATAACGAAGGGAGGAGGCAAAGGCATTCAGATCCCTGGGATTGGCACTTCTGTAGGTGATCCGGCCGATCAGCCTTTCCAGATCATAGACACTGTTCAGATATTCTCTCAGTTCCTCCCTGGAAATCATATTTCTAAGGAAGGATTCCACTGCATCCTGCCTTTTGTTGATCTCTTCCGCATGGATCAGAGGCTGGGAGATATAAGAGCGCAGAAGTCTGCCTCCCATTGCCGTTTTCGTTTTATCCAAAACCCATAAAAGAGAGCCGTTCACTCTTTTCTCCCGCATGGTTTCTGTCAGCTCCAGATTTCTTCTGGTTGCCGAATCCAGAAACATATAGGAACCGATCTCATAAGGATGAATCTCGCTGATATGGGCAAGGTCGTTCATCTGGGTTTCCAGCAAATAGCTCATCAAAGAACCGGAGGCAATCGTACCGTGATCAAAGTCACTCATACCGATTCCGGCAAGAGAAGCAACATGGAAATGCCCCTTTAAGACATCGATACAGTTATCCTTCTTAAAGTAACGGTCGGCAAGCTGGCTTATCTCTCTTCCCGTCTTCAGAAGAATTTCCTCTTCCAGTTTGCCATAGACCTTCTTGAAATCAGCATTGCAGAGAATCTCTGCCGGTGAAAAACGAATCACCTCATCCGTCAGCTTTCTGGGGGATTCTAACTCCGTAAAGGCAAAATATCCGGTCGATACATCGGAAACGGCCAGACCAAAGCGTCCCTTTGCTGCATAAATACTGCAGATATAGTTATTCTTCTTATCGTCCAAAGAGGAGGTACTGAAGTTGGTTCCCGGCGTTACAATACGGGTTACCTCTCTTTTGACCAATCCCTTGGCCGCCTTCGGATCTTCTACTTGTTCGCAGATTGCAACCTTATAGCCCTTTTCGACCAGCTTATCCAGATAGCTGTCAACGGCATGAAAGGGAACCCCGCACATGGGCGCCTTTTCTTCTTTTCCGCAGGCCTTTCCGGTCAGCGTAAGCTGCAGCTCCCTCGAGGCAGTGATCGCATCATCGAAAAACATCTCGTAAAAGTCTCCAAGACGGTAAAAAAGAATACAGTCCGGATACTCTTCCTTGGTTTCAAGATATTTTGTCATCATCGGAGAATATTCTGCCAATTTTTTCCTCCATTTCTTTATATCATTTCTTTGCAAGGCGATATGGGTCTATATACATGGGCTATGGCCTGGGCGGTTCGCAGGCCGTCCATGGCTGCGGAAACAATACCGCCGGCATAGCCCGCTCCCTCTCCACAGGGATAAATATGCCTCATTTCACTTTCGAATTCTTTTCCCCGAAGCATTCTGACCGGAGAGGAAGTTCTGCTTTCAACCCCGGATAAGACAGCATCTCCCATCGCAAAATCAGGGATCTGCCTGGTAAAACTCTGAATTCCTTCCAAAAGTTCTTCTGACATACCTTCCGGGAAAATTCTATTCAGATCTGCAAAAACAGCCTTTCCCTTATGTGCGGAGATTACCTCTCCGTAAGCTCTGCTCTCCCGGCCTTCTGCAAAGTCCCTCAAGAGCTGCTGGGGAATGGCTCCCTGTCCCAGGCGGTAGGCATTTTCTTCCAGTTTCTCCTGAAAGCGCATTCCTGCCAGAATATCCTCTCCACCGAAATCCTTCTGATCGACCGTAAGAATGATGGCTGAGTTTGCATTTTCCCCTGCCCGGTCATGATAGCTCATTCCGTTTACAGCGGTATATCCCTCCCGGGAAGAGGCATTGATCACATAGCCCCCGGGACACATACAAAAGGAATAAACGCCTCTTCCCTTTTTGCTTCTCCCCGTTACCTTATAGGGGGAGGGAGGAAGCTGGGCTTCTCCGGCTCTTTTGCCATAGGCATTCAGATTGATCATTTCCTGAGGATGCTCGATCCGAAGTCCCACCGCAAAGCCCTTTGCCTCCATGGGCAGCTTTCTTTCCTTCAGTCTTAGGAAGGTATCTCTGGCACTATTGCCAATGGCCAGAACCACAGCCTGGCTATATATCTTTTCTCCATTGGAAAGGCTGACTATTATGCCGTCCCCTTCCTCCTGCAGGTCTGTCATTTTGGTCTGAAAAAGGAAATTGCCTCCATAGCTTTCGATCTCCTGCCGCATTTTCTGCAGAATAGTGACTAGGGTATCGGTTCCGACATGGGGCTTGGCGTAGATCATGATATCCGGGTCAGCACCGAAATGTACGAATTCTTCCAATACCTTTCTGCCAAAACCGTTCTTATCCCGCACCAGGGTATTTAGTTTTCCGTCTGAAAAGGTCCCGGCACCGCCTTCGCCAAACTGGGCATTGCTCTCCGGATCAAGGATTCCCTTTTCCCAAAAGGCTTCTACATCCTTGGAACGGCTCAGGACATCCTTCCCCCTTTCAATGATAAAGGGCTGATAGCCAGCTCTGGCAAGAGCCAGTCCACAGAAAAGGCCTGCAGGACCGCTGCCGATGATCAGTGGTCTTTCCTTCAGATTCCTGCTGCCATCTGTCACAAAGCGATAGCTTTCTTCTGCCGCCTTTTGAATGTCAGTCTGCTTCCTTGCTCTTTTCAGAATTTTATCTTCTTTCTCGCAGGAGACATCCGCTGTATAAACATAATAAAGATCCGGCTTTTTTCTGCAGTCCAGAGCTTTTTTTCTGATTGAAACAGAATGCAGCTCCTTCTCATTCAGATGCAGCTTTTTTCTTATCGCCAGAAGCAGCTCCTCCTGACTATGGCTATAGGGTAATTTGATATTTGTGATTCTAAGCATAATTTTTCCCGTATTCTGACGCGTTTTTGCCTGCAATATAACCGGAAGACCAGGCCCACTGGAGATTATAGCCGCCGCATCTTCCGTCTACATCCAAAAGCTCTCCGGCAAAGAAGAGTCCTTCCTGCAGCCTGGATTCCAGGGAAAGAGGATTCACCTCTTTGGTCTTAAGACCACCCGACGTTACCTGTGCCTGGTCGATAGGAAGAGATCCCTCGATCTCCACTTCAAAAGCCTTGGCAACCTCCAGGAAAGCTTTTATCTCCTGATCGGAAAGTCCTATTTTTTTCTTCCTGCTATCCAGTCCGCTTCTTTTCAAGATCACCGGGAGAAGCTTTTTTGGCAGCAGGCCTTCAAAAGCTCTGCTTATCTCTTCCCCTTCCGTTGCCCTGCTTCTATGCTGCAGGTAACGCTGCAGCTGCTGCCGGCTCAGTTCCGGAAGAAAGTCAATCTTAACCTTCAGCTCCCGGCCTTTTTCCTTTTCAGCGGCAGCCCAGCGACTCAGCTGAAAAACCGGAATCCCGGAGATACCATAGGAAGTAAGCTGGAGATTGCCTATCTCGCAGGCAATCTCTCTTCCTTCCGAAAAAAGACGGAGCTCTGCATCCGTCCGAATGCCACTGATCTGCTTAAAAAAAGTGCCTTTGCATTTTAAGGCACAAAGAGCCGGCAATCTCTTGCTCAGAGAATGTCCCAATTCAAAAAGAAGGGGATCGATACTTCCGTCACTACCGGTTTTGGGAGCGGAAAGTCCTCCTGTCGCAAGAATCAGGGCTTTCGCCTTCAGCTCCTGCTTCTTCCCCTCTTCTTCATAGAAAAGATGGAAGCCAGGATGCAAAGCCTTGATCCGAAGGGGCCGGCAATTTGTCTTTATGATCACCTTCTGCCTCTCACATTCATAACGAAGGGCATCCAGAACCGAAGCTGCCTGCTCTGTTCTGGGATAAAGATAGCCCTTTCTGGAGATTGTCAGAATTCCTATACTGCGGAAAAAAGCCAGGGTCTTCTTCAGATCAAACTGCTCCAGCACCGGATAAACAAAATCAGGGTCCGATCCTCTGTAATTCTGACCGCCCTGAAATTCGTTTGACAGATTGCATTTCCCGTTGCCGGTAGAAAGGATCTTCTTTCCGACTCTGTCCATATGTTCAAGAACAGTAACAGCCGAACCTGACCTTGCCGCACTGATCGCGGCAGTCAGACCGGCTGCTCCCCCTCCTATTATGACCACATCTCTTGATGTCATATTATAATACCTTTATCTTCTTAAGGATATTTACAATCATGCCTCCCTTAGGGAAGCCTTTCAGTTCTGTTTCCGTAATACCACCCAGTCTGGTGATAAAGATGCTGTAGGTAAGCATACCCATGAAAATGGAAACAAGCGTTGCCAGGGCATTGCTGTGAAGGCCCATGAGAACAAGCCTGTAAACGGCGTATACGACCAGACCCATCAAAGCGGCGGAAATGGCCGGTATGATGTAAGTTCTTTTGTATTCCTGTCTGAATTTGCAGTATTTGTATAAGGATCTGGAATTCAGAATGCACATGATAAAGGAGAAAAATACATTCGCCAGAATCACGGCATAGATATTCAAATGGAATACCAGCATCAGAATAAAGAGAACGATTACATGCAATATCAAGGAAACAACCGCATTCTTCACCGGCTCTGCCATATGATCGATTCCCTGAAGAGCAGCATTTGATAAGGTTGAAATGGAATAAAAAATAATGGAAATTCCACCAACCAGAATCATAGTCGCACCGATCGGTCTCGCATCATGAAAGAGAAGCTGAAGGATCGGACTTGCCAAAACGCATAAGCCAACCATACAGGGAAAAGCCAGGATCATAATAAAATGCAAAGAGGATGCGATCTTTGCCCTGACCAGCTTGCCATCCCTCTGGCTGTAAGCCGCCGTGATACTCGGTACACAGGACGCCGCCATAGCCGATGCGATCGCGATCGGCACATTGGTAAGCACCTTATACTTTCCTGTGAAGATGCCCCACCAGGTAGAGATCTCAGACTCTGCATGTCCCTGATAGAGGGCAAGGTTCTTAAAAATACCCTGATCAACGATGGAGCTGATGTTGTAAACGGTTGTACTCAGCAGCACCGGTACGATCGTCAGGATCAGCAGCCTTGCGATCGATGCATAGGACTCTGTTCTATGACCCTTATCTGCCTTGATCTCCTTTTTAAAGGATCTGCTGTAGGTAAGGTAAACCAGGAAAAGGAAGATCAAAGAAGCACAGGCACCGATGACCGTACCAAGAGTACCTCCGGCCGCACCAAAGGCCTCTCCGTATTCTTCGGTATCGCCAATGACTGCTCCGACCTTACAACCATAGGAAAAGAGGAAGTAAGCCCCCAGGACACTGACGATCGCATTCACGATCTGCTCTATGATCTGGGAGATCGCACTCGGCACCATGGTGCCCATTCCCTGAAAATAGCCTCGGACAACGCCCATCACCGCAACAATGATCAGACCCGGGCCAAGTACCCTCAGGGCCAGAAAGCTCTGCGGTGTTGCAAGGAGCTTGGTGATCACATCCGCAAAAACAAAGACAATTATAAAAGCGATCGTACCTGTTGTTAAAGCAAATACAAAGGCTCCTCGAAAGACACGACTGGCATTCTTCTTTTCCCCCTTCGCCAATCTTGCAGCCACCAATTTGGAGACTGCAAGAGGAAGGCTGTAGGATGAAATCAGAAGAAGAATATTATAAACATCGTATGCAGCCGCATAAATATTGTTGCCGCCATCTCCTATTATGTTTGTTAATGGGATTCTGTAGATCAGACCGATCACACGGCTGATCAGGGATGCCATCGCAAGGATGGATCCCTGAACCAGAAAATCCGAGCTTTTTTTCTTCTTTTCCATAGTGCTAAAAATAAACTTTCCCTGTTTTTTGTTACTGCCGGATTATTCGATCGTTACATTCTCCAGCTTATCTTTATTTACGATGCAAACCCAGGTCTTACCTGTGTTGATCTCGATCTCATTGCCGTTCTCATCATAGTAAGCTGCACGGGAATAGAGATCTTCCTTGCTCCAGGTAACCTTGATGGCTTTTCCGTCTGTGATGTAATAGCCTTCACCACCGGCTGTTGTGTCGATTTCCAGATATCCCTTTTCGTCAAGAACGGTTACTGGAACAGCCTGGATCAGGATATTCTTCACTGCCAGCTGTGTATCGTTGCCGGCATCCATATGAGCCTCGCCATACTGGTATCTGTAGTAGAGACCGTCTTCTTCATTGTATTCGAAGTAAGGCTTATTCACGTCGTAACCCGGTGTTACCTTCAGAGCCTGCTGACCACTCTCCAGGGTATTCTCACTGTCTGCGAATTTGAAGTGTCCTGTATAGCTTTGGTAATACTCCTCCTGGAAACCATGCTTCTGGAAGGCTTCTGCCATCAGCTCACCGTTTGTAAATACATTGTTCGGAGCCTTTCTGTTAGAATCTCTGTAGAAAGGACTGGAATCCCAAAGACCATTGATATCATCTACCTGACCGGATTTCAGGAAATCTTCTGCATAAGCAGCCTGTCCCCAGTGAGCGTAGATCGCATTATATTCAAGAGCAAATTCCGGATAGTAGAGACGGCAGCTTCTGATCGGTCCGAGCTTCTCAATATTGTTGAGGGCTGCTCTGTCAAAGATTGCCATCAGACGTGTATAGGAACCTTCTACCGGTGCCTCATAAATAACACCTGCTGCTGAAATGCCTACATGCGGGATCGCACCGTAATTATCGTTCGGCATCATCAGGGCAAGGGGTCTGTAATTGACATATTCCTCGTCAATCTCCTCGCCGGTCAGATAACTCGTTGTCAGAGCTTCCTGCTGAGGCTCTTCCTCCTCTGCTGTCTCTTCAACTGCATCTGCGGTTTCTTCCTGTGTCTCTACAACTTCTGTTGTTGTTTCCTCTTCTGCCGGCTCGCTTGTGCTTCCGCAGCCTGCCAGCAAAGAAACTCCCAGAGCCGCTACTGCAAGGATTGCAGTTACTTTCTTGAATTTCATACTTCTTTCCTCCATGAAATCATCGTTTGATCTTACATTTATTTAAAATGGATTCCTGCAAGGGCTCCATTTCTTTCGCATCTTCTTCTGTCATATGGTCATAGCCAAAAAGGTGCAGCATGCTATGCACAACGAGAAAAGCAAATTCTCTTTTTTCTCCATGGCCGTATTCTGCTGCCTGCTCCTTCATGCGTGGAATACAGATTACAATGTCTCCCAGCATGAGCTCTCCGCTCTCCGGATGAAAGGCATCCTGGGCATCCAGGGTCTCTTCCGAAAAATCCGCCGGATGTGCGTAGGAAAGCATGGGGAAGGATAGGACATCCGTTACCCTGTCGATCTGACGAAAATTTGCATTCATCTCCCGGATCGTTTCCTCCCCGACCAAAAGAAGGTTAACATCTGCCTCATAGGGACAGTCGCAGTCCTCTAAGGCCTGATTGATCACAACCTTCGCTACTTCCTCCGGATCAAAGGATAACTGATCTTCTGTTTCCTGTTCAAAATGAAGGGTCATCTGTCATTTCCTTTCTTAATGCCTTTGGCCTTGCGTTCTGACTTCCGGCGAAGTCTTTCCTCTTCCTGCTCATAAGCCTTGACGATCTTCTGCACCAAGGGATGTCTTACCACGTCCTTGCTGCTCAGCTTGCATACGCCGATCTCTTCTACATTGGAAAGGATCCTTAAGGCATCTTCCAGACCGGACTTCGTACCGGGCGCAAGATCCTTCTGGGTCTGGTCTCCCGTCACGACTACCTTAGAGCCGAAACCGATTCTGGTCAAAAACATCTTCATCTGAGCCGGTGTTGTATTCTGCGCTTCGTCCAGAATGATATAGGCATTATCCAAGGTGCGTCCTCTCATATAAGCAAGGGGTGCAACCTCGATCAGTCCCTTTTCGGAATTCTTCAGGAAGCTTTCCGCTCCCATAATCTGGTAAAGAGCATCGTAAAGGGGACGAAGGTAGGGATCGATCTTACTCTGCAGATCGCCCGGAAGAAAGCCCAGCTTTTCTCCGGCCTCGATCGCAGGCCTTGTTAAAATGATCCTTTCAACCTCTCCGCTTTTAAAAGCAGTGATCGCCATTGCCATGGCAAGGAAGGTTTTTCCTGTTCCTGCCGGTCCGACACCGAAGACGATCATCTTCTCCTTCATGGTCTTGACGTAATTCTGTTGACCAAAGGTTTTGGCACGAACCGGTTTGCCTGCCACCGTATGGCAGATGATATCCGGATCAATGTCTGCAGCAGAAAAAGAAGAATTTTCCTCGGTCAGGGCGATCGCATAATTGACATTCTGCTCATTTAAGTTCTGATCCTTAGAGATCAGATCCAGGAGCTGGCGGATGGTATCCATCGCTCTCTCAATGGCTGCTTTCTCGCCAAGAACCTTTAACTCATTGTCCCGATAGATCAGGCTGACATGATAGGTTCTTTCTATCTTTTTTAAGTTGGAATCAAAGCTTCCACAAAGCTTTTCGAACATATCTCCTGAAAGATTCAGCGTCTGTTCATTTAAACTCATATATTGTGTTCCTTTATAAAGCTAGTTCACAAAATTCTACCATATTATGTTATACCACGTCAACGAATGTTATAGTCAAGTAATCGCTTACTTATGGTATGGTTCCTTATGCGATATCCTTTGTGCCCGGTAGATCTGCTCCAGAAGAATCACCCTCATCAGCTGATGAGGGAAGGTCATATCCGAAAAACTAAGTTTCAGCTCTGCCTTCTTCACCAGATCATCAGAGAGTCCCAGAGACCCGCCGATCAGGAACTGAATATGACTGCAGCCATTTAAAAGAACCTGGTCAATCTTCTTTGAAAATTCTACAGAATCCATCTTTTTCCCCTCGATGCAAAGGGCAATATGATAGGCGCTTTCATCCCAATGCTTCGCCATTCTGATACCTTCTTTTTCTTTTACAAGCGCAATTTCCGCCTCCGAAGCATTTTCCTTTGTTTTTTCATCTGCCTCCTGCAGAATTTTAACATTAGCATAGGCAGAGAGCCTTTTCAGGTATTCATCAATGGCGTCTCTATAAAATTTTTCTTTGATTTTACCGATACAGAGGATTGATATTCTCATGACACCTTCCTTTTTATATTGTTTCAGGAATTAATATCGACTATACTTAGGATAAGTATTTTACTATCGTAATAGTATAAAGCTTCATTCAGAAAAAGGAGCAAAAACAATGAAAGAATTTGAAGAAAAAATCCAAAATGAAGGTAAAGTGATCTCCAATGAGATCCTCAAGGTAGACAGCTTTATCAATCACCAGGTAGATGCCGCTTTAATGGAAAAGCTGGGTCAGGCGATTGCCGAGCATTTTAAAGATCAGGGCATCACCAAGATCGCAGCCATCGAAAGCTCCGGTATCGCACCGGGTCTGATGACAGCAAAGGCACTCAATATTCCCATGGTCATCATGAAAAAGCAGCCTTCCAGCATCTTAAATGATAACCTCTACGAAACAGAGGTCATTTCCTTTACCAAGGAAATCGGCTATAAGCTTTGTGTTTCCAAGGAATATCTCTCCGAAGCAGATCATGTTCTGATCGTAGACGACTTCCTTGCAAACGGCGAAGCCGCTACCGGAGCGGTTCGTCTTCTCAGATCAGCTCATGCTACCATCGCCGGAATTGCCGTACTGATCGAAAAATCCTTCCAGCCCGGACATGACAAGCTGGTCTCCCAGGGTCTCGATGTCTTCGCTCTTGCGAAGATCAGCAGCCTGGCAGATGGAAAGATTACATTTGCAGAATAATAGCTAATAGGAACTGACTGAAAGGCTGAGATGTTCTGCCAGTTACAGAATCGTTGCATATTTCCCATACAGATCCATTATCGTACTGTCGGGATGATGATATGCCGCAAAGACACGCTTCATTTCCTACTCGCCGCAGGCGGCTTATTCGCGCAGACTAC
>CAVHNP010000049.1:0-17570 GCA_963637505.1 Prevotella sp. CAG:279 | reverse complement strand
AGTACGCCACCTTGCCAAGGTGGAGGTCGCGAGTTCGAGTCTCGTCTATCGCTCTAAGCTAAGCCAGGTGAATGAGAGTTTCACCTGGCTTTTTTACATAATAGAAATTCCTTTGGAATTTCTATTATGTAAAAACTTTGCAAGGATTGGACTGAGGTGGAATGCCTTATAGAAAAATGGAGTGACTGCATATGAACTTATTCGAAATTTTAATGATTTCCATCGGCTTATCCTTTGATGTCTTTGCGGTAATGATCGTGGAAGGAGCCATGCTTGCAAAGGTGGAAAAGAAAAAACTGGCCATTATGTGTGTGATTTTTTGTCTCTGGCAGTTCATAGCAGTGACAGGAGGAAACCTTCTGACTCTGATTCCGGTTTTTCAGAAGACCTTTTTCGGTATTCAACTCCTTTGGACCATTGTTTCAACCGTGATTTTCTTTGCCCTGGCAGCCTTTATGTTTTATAAGGCCTGGAGAAAGGAAGATATCTTCGAGCAAAGTCAGGAAATAAAGTATAAGCATGTTTGTATTACGGCGATCATTGTCAGCCTGGATGCTTTTTTTGCGGGAATCGGCTTTGGCTTTTTAAATGCAGAGCTGCTTCTGGTCGGCCTGATCCTGGAGATTGTTACCGTTCTTTTTGTGATCATGGGCATTTTTACGGGCTACCGTCTGGGCTGCGAGCAGAGATCCAAGGCTCTTTATCTGGGCGCGATCTGCATCCTTCTGGCAAGCATCGAAGTAACGGTAAGGTTTGCTGCAGTATAAGGGAGGGTTCTTATGGATGAGAAGAAGGATCTGACCAAGCATTTGATTGCACAGAGTCTGAAGGAACTGGTGATGACGGTTCCCTTTGAAAAGCTGACAATTAAGAAGATCACTGATCAGGCCGGTCTGATTCGTCCTGCTTTTTACCGCTATTTTATGGATAAGTATGAGGCAGTAGAATGGATCTTCCGTACAGAGGTGATGGACGGAGCAGAACAGCTCCTAAAAGTAAGGGAGAATCGGGCAGCCTTGGTCTATATCTTTTCTACGATGCGGAAGGATCGGGAATATTATCAGAAAATCTTCCAGATTGTCGGGCAGAACAGTATAGAGGAAAGCATGAAAAGGGCATTTGCGGAAAGCTTTCAGGCTATGCTGGAGGAAATTTATCAGAAAAAAGAGATGCCGGATAATCCGATCATCAGTATGGAGTCTGTTGCAAAATTTAAGGCAGATTTACTGACAAATTTTATCCGGGAATGGATTTTAAACATAAGGGTGGATCCTACGCCGGATGAACTGGCAGATGCACTGATCTATATGTCAACAGAACCTTTGATCTTTTTAAAGGAAAGGGGGTGAAAAAATGAAAAACAAAGGAAAGAAAATTTTTTTACTGGGTCTTCTGGTAGTGACAATGGGAATGATGCTGGTTGGATGCGGAAAGAAAAAGACCGTTACCCTTACAGTAGGAGGAATCGGCGATGTTGAGCTGGCAGGCATTCCGGAAGGTACGCTAAATGGCAGTACTTCAGGAGATGCACTGACGGTAAGCCTGAAGAAGGAAGGCGATTATGACTTCGTTCTTAGAGGTGAGGATGGAAAGGAATATACCGTTACGATTAAGTATCATGACGGCGCAGTAGAGGGCGTTACGGATGATGGACTTGAGCTTGGTGTAGCTGTGAAATAATGTGTGCAAAAATAGCTCCGGCAGGGTGGATTACCCGGCCGGAGCTATTTTTGTTAAGTCTAACGCGTTAGAATCAGTCACTGGAAAGACTGCTGGTAAAATCGGAGATCGCATCCATATTTACCTCCACGGTTTCTGTGGAAGTAGTAGAAGTGTTGGTTCCCTTGGCTGCATCATAGGCAGAATAGCCGATATATCCGACAATACCGATACCGATGACAGCGGTCAAACAAAGCGCAGCATAGTGTTTGATCTTCTGCTTGCGCATGATCTCCTTGCGGTGAAGTTTTTCCTGTTTTCTTTTATCTACTTTAGCCTGGCTCATGATAGTCCCCTTCGAAGTTAAATTCAGTTTGTGCAGGGAGGAAAAGGCTCCTTCGGATACACAAAAATATAAATGAAGTATAGCATAAAATCTTTTGAAAGGAAACAAAAAGAGAATCCAACAAAGGGCTGATCTATGCTATAATACATCTATTCTGGGTTTTTATACCAATATAGGGGTCAAAATTTCCGAGAGAGGGAAAAGGCCCCGATAAAGCAGGAAAGGCGGAGGAGCTTTTTCTGCAGCAACAGGGGGTTGGAAGCATACCGGGAAAATTAGGATAGAAAACCAAAGGAGAAAAGCTATGAGTTATGCTGATCAGGTCTTTGTCAACATGTGCAGAGACATTCTGGATAACGGAACCAGTACAGAAGGCGAGAAGGTTCGTCCGAAATGGGAGGATGGATCCTTTGCCTATACCATCAAAAAATTCGGTGTCGTCAACAGATATGATTTGTCAAAAGAATTTCCGGCACTGACCCTTCGCCGTACGGCCATTAAGAGCTGTACAGATGAGCTGCTTTGGATCTGGCAGAAGAAATCAAACAACATTCATGACCTGGGTTCCCATATCTGGGACAGCTGGGCGGATGAGAGCGGATCGATCGGAAAGGCTTATGGCTATCAGATGGGCGTGAAGCATGAGTATAAGGAAGGGCAGATGGATCAGATCGACAGAGTGATCTATGATCTGAAAAACAATCCCTACAGCCGCAGAATCATGACCAATCTTTATGTGCATCAGGATCTGCATGAGATGAATCTTTATCCCTGCGCTTATTCCATGACCTTTAATGTGACAAAGAAGGCAAATGAGGAGAAGCTGGTTTTAAATGCCATTCTGAATCAGAGATCCAATGATGTTCTGGCAGCGAATGCCTGGAACGTAGCGCAGTATGCCGTATTGGTGCATATGCTTGCCCAGGTCTGCGATATGCAGGTGGGAGAGCTGGTGCATGTGATTGCGGATGCCCATATTTATGACCGGCACATTCCTCTGATCGAGGAGTTGATCACAAGGGAACAGTATCCGGCACCGAAATTCTGGCTGAATCCGGAGGTGCATGACTTTTATGATTTTACACCGGATGACGTCAAGCTTTTAGATTATCAGTATGGACCGCAGATTAAAAATATTCCGGTAGCCATTTAACAATAGACACAGATGGAAGGAAAGGAGCTCTAATGAATTTAATTGCAGCAGTAGACCGAAACTGGGCGATTGGTCTGAAGAACAGGCTTTTGACCAGCATTCCGAACGATATGAAGTTTTTCCGGGAAACAACAACCGGCCATGTCGTCGTCATGGGCAGAAAAACACTGGAAAGCTTTCCGGGGCAGAGACCCCTTCCCAACCGAGTCAATATTGTAGTGACTACAAAGGAGGATTATAAGGCCGGCAAGGATGCTCTTGTGGTGCATTCCCTGGAGGAACTGAGGGAGGAGCTGAAAAAATATCCGAGTGAGGATATTTATGTGATCGGCGGAGAGAGCATTTATAAATCTCTGGTGGACGAATGCGACAGAGCCTATATTACCAAGATTGATTACGAATTTGAGGCAGATGCTTATTTTCCTTCTTTGGATGAGAAGCCGGAGTGGGAGATCAGCTATGAGAGTGAGGAAGAGACCTGCTTTGATCTCGAATATCATTTCCTCACCTATGAAAAGAAGAAGGACTGAAAATGAATATAACTGGAAAGAAATTATTTGTAAAAGCCTTGAAGGCAGAAGGCGTAGATACTATTTTTGCTTATCCGGGCGGTATGGTAACCGATATTCTGGATGAGATCGATAAGCAGGGAGGAATCCGCATTGTCCTTCCCAGACATGAACAGGCCCTGATTCATGCGGCAGAGGGCTATGCCAGGGCAAGCGGAAAGACAGCGGTTTGCCTGGTGACAAGCGGTCCGGGAGCAACCAACACCATCACCGGTCTGACCGATGCCTTCTATGACAGTATTCCCATGGTCTGCTTCACGGGACAGGTAGCCAGAAATCTGGTCGGCAATGATGCCTTTCAGGAGGTAGACATGATCGGTCTGACCAGAAACATCACAAAATATAGTGTGATGGTACAGAAGAGAGAAGATATGGGACGCATCATAAAGGATGCTTTCTATATTGCCAGGACAGGAAAACCGGGTCCTGTTGTAATCGATATTCCAAAGGATATTCAGGTGACAAACGGAGATCCGGAATATCCGGAGACCGTAGATATCCGTGGCTATAAGCCACCGGAAGGAGTGCATGTCGGCCAGTTGAAGAAGGCCTGGAAGACCCTGAAGAGTGCAAAGAGGCCTCTGATTCTTGCCGGCGGCGGTGTTCTGATCTCCGGTGCTCAGGAAGAGCTGCAGAGCTTCATGGAAGAAACAAGGGTTCCTGTGATCACAACGGTGATGGGACGTGGCGCGGTTCCAACCTACCATCCTTACTATGTAGGAGATGCGGGACTTCATGGCAGCTACAGCTGTAATCAGGCCATTGCAGCCTGCGATGTTCTCTTCTCCATCGGTACCAGATTTAATGACCGTATCACGGGCTCCCTACAGGAGTTTGCGCCGAATGCGCAGATCGTTCATATTGATATCGACAGTGCTTCTATTTCCAGAAATGTTGTCGTAAATGTGCCGGTCGTAGCAGATGCAAAAGTTGCCCTGGAAAAGCTTCTTGAATGGGCAGAACCGATCGAGACCGTGGATTGGCGGAAGATGATCCAGGAATGGGACAATAAATATCCGATGAGCATGCCGAATGATGTCGGACTGACACCCCAGTCGATTATTGAAGGAATCAATGAGGTCTTTGAGAAGGCTGTGATCACAACCGATGTCGGCCAGCATCAGATGTGGGCTTCCCAATTCCTCGAGCTGGATACTAATAAGAAGATGATCACTTCCGGCGGTTTCGGAACCATGGGATTTGGATTTCCGGCAGCAGTCGGTGCAAAGATCGCCAAGCCGGATATGCCGGTTGTTTCCATTACCGGAGACGGTGGATTTCAGATGAATATGCAGGAGATGGCAACCTCTGTGATCGAGCATGCACCGGTTGTTGTTGTTCTGATGAATAATATGAACCTGGGCATGGTTCGCCAGATGCAGAATGTATATTACGGAAAGCGTTATGTGGCAACTTCCCTGAAGCTGCATGAAGAGGATATTGAAAAAGGAGCGCCCATCTATGTGCCTGATTTTGTAAAATGGGCAGACAGCTACGGTGTAGAAGGCATTCGCATCACAGAACGCGAGCAGATCATTCCGGCTCTTCAGAAGGCGAAGGAACGCGAAGAGCAGGGCATGAGCACCCTACTGGAATTTATGATCAATGAGGATGAGCTGGTACTTCCTATGGTAAAGGCCGGCAAGGGCGCAACGGATATGATCTTGTAAGAAAGGAGACAGCAATGGAAAAAAGGTGGATTGCATTATATGTAGAAAACCAGGTCGGCGTTTTGGCCAAGATTTCCGGTCTCTTTTCCGGAAAGGCCTATAACCTGGCTTCCCTGACAGTAGGAACGACAGAGGATGAAACGGTTTCCCGTATGACGATCTCGGTAGAAAGTGATGATATCACCTTCGAGCAGATCAAAAAGCAGCTGAACCGCATGGTAGAGGTCATCAAGGTGATTGATCTGTCCGATGTACCGATCCATATGAAAGAGATCCTCTATATCAAGGTGAAGAAGATCACCGCCAAGGATAAGGATGAGGCCTTCCGTATTGCAGAGGTATTTTCCGGAGAGATCATTGATATCGGTGTGGACGGTGTGATCATAGCCTGCATGCTGACAGAACATAGAAATAATGAGCTGATCGAGCTTTGCCGCAAGACCTTCCATAATAATATCGAGGTTGTACGAGGCGGAAGCGTTGCCATCGAAAGCATCAGCACGTCTTGTAGGTAATATAGCATCGCTTTAGCGATGCTATGCACGAGGCGCTATCATGCGAAGCATGATTATGAATGCGCCGGGTTCCGATATATATCACGTTGCGAAGCAATGTGATGCACGAGGCGCTATCATGCGAAGCATGATTATGAATGCGCCGGGTTCCGATATATCACCTCGCTTTAGCGATGCGATGCCCACAGGCGCGGTTGCATCGCGAAACGATACGACAGGATGTCGCCGGGTTCCTATATTATATAAAAATAAATTATAAGCCGGTATTCCTCGATAACAATTAGTTATAGTTAATATGCTAATTTCATATAGGGAATAGATATTGACATAGGAAAGATGCGGGCTTAAGATTTATGTGAGAATTTATCTTGTTTAAGAGCGAATATAAACGAAAGAAGGTGCCATACAAATGGAAAAGATGAATCTGGACTGGAGTAACATGGATTTCGCTTATCGTCCGACAGCGATGCGTTATGTTGCCAACTATAAGAATGGCAAATGGGATGAAGGCGAACTGACAGATAATGACATGATCACAATGAGTGAGTGTGCCGGTGTTCTGCAGTATGCACAGACAGTATTTGAAGGAATGAAAGCATATACAACAGTGGATGGCAGAACCGTGGTTTTCCGTCCGGATCTGAATGCACAGCGTCTTCAGGATTCCGCAGAGAGACTGCAAATCCCGAAACTCTCCATTGAGCAGTTCTTAGATTCTATCGATCAGGTTGTAAAGGCAAACTGGGCCTATGTTCCTCCTTACGGAACAGGTGCATCCTTATATATCAGACCTTACATCTTTGGTATTTCACCGGTTATCGGTGTAAAGCCGGCTGAGGATTATCAGTACAGAGTATTTACAACACCGGTTGGTCCTTACTTCAAGGGCGGCGCAAAGCCGATCACAATCCGTGTCAGTGATTATGATCGTGCAGCACCTCACGGAACAGGCGATATCAAGGCAGGTCTGAACTATGCAATGTCCCTTCGTATGATCGTATCTGCACACGAAGAAGGTTATGATGAGAACATGTATCTGGATGCGGCTACCAGAACCTATGTAGAGGAGACAGGTGGAGCAAACTTCATCTTCATTACAAAGGATGGCAAGCTGGTAACACCGAAGTCTGACAGTATTCTTCCTTCTATCACAAGAAGATCTATCGTAGACGTTGCTCAGAAGTACCTCGGTATGGAAGTAGAGCACAGACCGGTTCGTTTCGATGAGGTAAAGGACTTTGCAGAAGCAGGTCTTTGCGGAACAGCAGCAGTTATCTCTCCGGTAGGAAAGATCGTAGATCACGGAAAAGAAATCTGTCTCCCGGCCGGAATGGAAGAGATGGGACCGATCACAAAGAAACTTTACGATACACTGACAGGTATCCAGATGGGCAAGATCGAGGCACCGGAAGGATGGCTGCGTGAGATCAAAGCAGACTAAGACAGAATAGTTTTATCAACATATTTTGTCCTATAATAAATGACGGCCGAGAATGATTCTGCCGGATCAAAAGAACGCTTTTGCTCGGGGAAAAACCCAGCAGATGCTAAGCTCGAGGCGCATGTTCCATGCACCTCTTGCTAAGCACTGGGGTTTTTCAACGGCTTTTGATCCTGAGCAGAACATCTCGGCCTTTTAAATTTAGATATCAACACGGTTTATCCTATAAGCTTAAAAACAACAGAAATATTTACGCTGAAGACTATTAACATGGCTAAATTCGTAATGCCGTACTGCAAAGTGTGATGATATGCGCGCAAAAGCCGCCTGCAGCGAGTAGGAACGGGACATGCGGCACATTATGCATCACCTCCTAGGTGATGCTAAGCGTTCTTCGAACGCTTGGTGCCGCTGTGCATCATATCGCTGCCGCGATATGATATATAATGAAGCGTGTCTTTGCGGCATATCTCACACTTGCAGTACGAGAGTTGATCTAAAATACGTCCTTCTCATTTTACTTCAAATAAACCAAGCTCATTTCCCCCGCTTTCGCCATCTCCGCTGGAATCCACCGTCTCCTTTGAGGAATAGGAATAAGCGTTATAAGCGGAAAGACTTACCGGCGCCTGATTTTCAATGCAGGCAGAGATGAGCTCTGCCACCCAGCGGTTCTCGGAAGTAATCTCATCCCCATTTGCAAAGGCAGTAAAAAGAAATGAACCGTCTTCCTGCAAGCTTCCCGTCATAAGGGGCAGGGTATCATAGCTGTTGATTTTAGCGAGGAGATACAGCTTTTCGCCCTTCTCTTCCTTGTCCGAAGCATTCAGCTTCTCAGCAAAGCCGTAATCGCCTAGGCTTATTCCATCCTTACCCAAATAGCAGCTTGTAATCGCATCTGAGCAGTCATCCGTTCCGGTAGAGGAAGCAGTGGTGCAGAGATAGAACTGATTCCCACATAATGCCAGATCGGCAATATCCGAATATTGCAGCTTGTCAGTTCCCATAATGGAGAGATAACGATAGAGAGCACTATCGCAGCCGGGTGTCACCGCTGTCAGGCTGTCCATTTGTCCGAGAGCATAGGAGGAGTCAAGTGTATCCAGTCTCTTTCGAAGGATCTCGAAGCAGTCAAGCATTTCTCCGTCAGACATCATAGCCTCTATGTAATAGCAAGACCTATCTTCATCAGAAGAAAGGACGCTTTCCTTCACCTGCTTTTCACCAAAGGAGGAAGCATCCTCCTGCCAGCTGCTTTGCTCCTCAATGGCAATGTCAAAACTGTGTTCTAAAGGCTCGTGGGTCAGATTATATTGCAGAAGTTCAAAAAGCTTATCTTCTTCATCCGCAAATAAAAGGTAAAAGCCGCTGCCGTCTTCCTTCAGAATCGCTGTAAAGGGGCTGACGGGAGGAGAACAGTCCTTGTCCTGGATTAGAGTATAGCCCTTTTCCCATTCCTCTTTCCATTCCTCCAGGACGGAAGCATTTTCCTTCAGAAAATCATCGGTAAACTGAAGTGAGAGGATCTTTGGAGAAGATCCATCTTCCTCCTGCAGGGAAGTATTCGCTTCAAGGAGGGAAGTATCCTCAAGAGAAGCAAGGATGCTTTCCTCGACAGGTGTGACCGTAAAATCCTGCTCTTGCACAAGGGGAAGGCTTTCCTCACTTGTCAAAGAAGGAGAAAGGGTCAGGGAAACTGCCCGGGATAGGTAGGCGCGCAGGAGATACTCCGGTAGCGCCTGATAATCGTAGGAAACTGATTTGTAGCTGTCGCCCGAGGCTATGTTTTGCGGAAAATCTTCTTTATTCAACAAAAGGGTGATAACACCGTCCTTTTCTTCCAGGCTGTAGCTTCCGCTATCCTTTGAAAAAAGATCCAGACGTTCCTTTAAAATTTGGATGGATTCATTGTAGCCGGCTACCGTAAATTCATCCGTCGGCGTGAGCGTCACCTTGTACATACGATCGGGATCATAGTGAAGCTGCCCCTTGTCTTTGTAGAAATGCAAGCAGGAAGAACATACCAGGATCAGGATAAAAAAGGCAGAACAGATTCCAAGAAGTTTCCGCTTACGCAGGGAGAGAGGAATTCCTTTTTTCTTTATTTCGCCTGATGTTTTCGGATTCTTCTCTTTCTCTATTTCGCCTGACGCCCTCTGATTCGTCTCTTCTTCTTTTTTATCTGACGTCTTCTGATCCTTCTTCTTTTCTGCATCCTCGGGCAGCGCTTCTTCTATGGCAAGAAGCATGTCATCTGCTGACTGATAACGATCTTCCGGCTGGATGGACAGTCCTTTTAACAGGATATGTTCAAGGCGGGGATCGATCGGAATGCCGAGCGCAGAAGGCTTTTGCAGATCATCATCGAGAAGTCTGCTATAAGCTGCCTCCGGCTTTCTTCCGGTCAGACAATAATAAAGAACGGCACTGAGCGCATAAAGATCCGTAAAAGCCCCCTGCTTTTCATCGGAAGTAAGCTGTTCTATGGGAGAATAACCCTCCTTCAGGGTGCAGGTGTATTCTGATAAACCAAGCCTTCTTGCCGTACCAAAGTCAAATAATTTAAGCTGTAAAAGGCTGTCCTGGCAGGAAGCTGTCTGTCCTTTTTCATTTTCCATGACCATAAGATTATCCGGTGCGATATCACGATGAATCAGTCCTTTTGCATGGAGCTGTGAAAGGGCAGATAAAAGCGGTTTTACAGAGGAAAAAAGCTGCGGAGCCGGAATGGGACCCTTCTCCCTGACATAGTCCTGCAGGGTCAGACCTTCTAAGTATTCCAGAACAATATAGGCACAGTCATTTTCTTCAAAATAATCAAGAACCCTTACGATATGTGCATTGTGCAGAGAACCCAGGATTTGTCCTTCCCGGATTCCATCCTGAAAAGCGGCAGAAGAGACAGAGCCGGCATCCGGACGAGAAAAAGGAATCTCCTTGATGCAGACCTGAAGCAGGATGGGCTCCTGTATCGCTTCGTAGGTATAGGCAAATCCGCCCTGTCCGAGTTTTCGTATAATCTTGTATTTATGATTGAGGATTGTCCCCGGTGTGAGCATTTGTTTTTTCTATCCTTTTTATATCTTTTACGTGCTTCAATGAAGGAAATACGGCGAAAAGCAGGATTTCCTTAGAGGCTTCCCTGGCTTGCGGGAAATGTGCTATTGCAGATCCAAACTTTCCAGCTCATAGAGGGAGTCTTCGATGGCTCCCTTGGGATCGTCTGATCGAAGCGCCTGACTGATCATAAAATCCAAACTTCTTTTTTCCGCATCCAGCGGTGCAAAACGGCAGGCCGTCAGGATCTGATTCATTCGGTAGGTATCCAGCCGCAAAGCATCATCCTGGATGGAGGCTTCACTGCCAAAAAAGAGCAGCAGGAGTAGGAGCAGATTTCTGGAAATCCGATCCCCCCGCAATACCTTTGTAATAAGACTGTATTCTTCCCAGTTTGGATCCTCGGCATCTGACTCGGCGAGGAGGGCATAATCATAAAAATGATTGACCAAGGAGAAGAGCTTATTAGAGCTGATTTTTGCTTTTTCCAGGCAGTTTTCAATTTCTTCCGGCGAAAGAGCGGCATGGCGATTTGGATCCATGGCGGATATATTGCTCAAGGGAAGCGCCTTGTAGATCGCCTGCTTTTGTTTTCTGGATATGGTATCCAGCTGATAATAGTCTAGCTGCGTATTGAGATAGAGCAGTAAATATTTGCAAAGGTAATAGCGGGCCTTCTCCCGGCCTTCACAAAAGCTGTGAATATTTTCGCACATATAAAGGGTAAAGCCGCTGTCTGTATTTTGCTTTTGCAGTCCCATCTCAACCGTTTTGGTTCTTTGCAGGGTATATTCACTTCCTGCCGTCAGAAGGGAGGAGCTTTTTACGTAATCCCGGACTCTGGCAAGAGGAAAGGCACTGTAGGAACCATGATAACCGTTTAATAAAAGGCTGTCATAGGAACCATCTGTTTCCAATGTTTTCAGCTTATCGATCAGATTTTTCCATTCTGAATAGGAAAGCTGCCGGTGAAAAGCATAGATCAGACTTGCCTCGATGAGATCTCTGGCATAGAGTTTTTCCTGCCCTTTTTCCGCCAGGTGATCATTCACTTCCGAAAGAGTCCAATGATTGCAAAAGCCCTTGTAGATCACGCGATAGCGAAGGGGATAAGCGGCAATCTTCTTTTGGAGAGCAGAGATCGTGGTCAAGCCATGCGGGCCTTCTGACGGGTTAGTAAGAGAAGCCTGCTGAAATTTGGTTTGGATATCTGCTAACTCTTCCAGAGAGGCAAGGGCATCCTTCCCACCCAGCCCTATGATGAGATCATCAAATATGATTCGTTTTATTTTTCTGGCCATGAAGAATCCTTTAATCCTTTGTTCCTTAGATCGTCTCTTGTGTATGGAATGCAGCTTGCATATAGAAACAGTTTACCATTCCTTAGATAAAGATGTAAACTCTGCCAGCATCTGCTCTTTTAATGAAAGGGGCACCCTTCCTTCCGAGAGAAGGACAAGCGTAGCTTTTACTTCCTGAATCCGCTTTCCGGCAGCTTTAAGAAGAAGATCGCGACGCTCGCTGTCCTCCCATTCACTTTTTCGAATCCGCAGACAGAGGAGACATTCTGTATGTGTCAGCAGAAGACGGCAGCGTGCAGAATCCATCTCTTTGTTCACAAAAGCAAGGTACCATTTAAGACAGTGGATGGCGGCAAGATGGACATCGTAAGAGAGGATGGAAAAGCGATAGAGGTAATAGTCCCCCTGCCCGACCCGTTCAGGCGGGAGAGGCAGAGGAGTAGAGAAATTGTTTTGGTCTTTTGTATTCAATCTTATTTCCTTTACTCAGCTTTGCAGAGGAATACCCAGGTATCACTGGAAACACCGGAATCGGCAGAGGAGGCTTCAATGTAAAGACGAACCTTGGTATTACCGGTCATGCAGAAGGGAACCGTGAATTCTACATAGCCAAGGGAATCTCCGATATTACTCGGTGTATAGGCGAGAATGGATTTATTGGAAAACTGAAGATCGGTGCAGTCAGGATAGGTATCCTTCAAAGCAGATACGAAATCACCTACACTGGCGGAATATTCGTGTTCAAATACAAAGATTCTGGACAGCCAGCCAAAGGCACCGATACAGGTATCCTGGTCATTTAAGGGAGCAGATCCGGTCTGCTTCATGAGCAGGATCTCATTGGCACGAAGGGAATAATTTTCCAGGCCATAGAGAGAATCCAACTCATCCATCGTATAGAGGGTAGAGTAATCGTGAAAAGCAGAATAGCTGCAGCCGAAGGCATTCATTAAGGAGCCGTCGATCTCTGCGAAAAGCTCCTGCTTCTGGGCAGAGCCTTTGCTGCTTTCATATCCGTTAGAATCTGCGAGAATGGATTTTTTCTTTCGCGTATCAATCTGATAGTAGACGTAGCCGCTTCCCGAGTCAGTGGAATTCGCGCTGTCATAGGAATCGGAATTGCAGGAAGAATCTTCAGCGGAGCTGTCGGAGCTATCGCTATAGAAAGAAGCAGAATCATCGGAAATCGGCTCTGCGTAGGAAAGAGAGTCATCCGTAATCGGATCTGCATAAGCAGCGGAGTCATCGAAACTGCAGTCATCGGTCAAATCAGAGGCAGCATAGTCAGCAGAATTCAGGCTGCTTTCTTCTGCAGGGACCCCGTCATTCATGTCAGAGTAATAGACACTGCTGTCATAATCCATAATCTCGTTTGACTGAATCGTATAGGAGGCAGTTGCCTTGCCGTCTTCGATTTCACTGACGGTTACTTCACCACAGGCACAGAGGTTAAGGGCAGAAGCTAGAAGGATGGGGGTAATAAGTAGATATTTTTTCATAATGTTTCTCCTTTTTAACTGAAAAGAATGGAATGTTTTTTCATTCATAAATGCTTTTGTTTTCTTACAAGAGCTATCATAAGGGTTTCTTTCTGCAAATTTTTGTACCGGGAGGAAAATAAAAAAGAAAGTTACAAAGATAGAAAACCGATTGGTTTTATAGGAAAAAGACTTTAATTTGAAGGAAAAAGCAGTTATAATGAAATTTCTTAATAAATCACTAAATAAATTTGTGGAGGTTAACAAGAATGAAGATTGGTGTAAGTAAAGTAAGTCCAAGAGCGATTCAGAGAGTAGCGGAGAAGAAATTCAAAGGCGGTTATTACTGTTGTGAGGCTCTGATGAGTGCAATTCGCGATGAATTTCAGCTGGATGTTCCGGAAGAGGTCATTGCAATGGCATCCGGTATGGCAGTCGGTGCAGGAAAATCCGGTTGTGCCTGCGGTGCATTTAACGGGGGAATCCTGGCTCTTGGCATGTTTTTCGGAAGAACAGAGCAGAGCGGACCGACAGATCCGAAGAGCATTAAATGTATGGCGCTGACCCATGAGCTGCATGACTGGTTTAAGGAAGCCAATGGAAAAAATGCCATTTGCTGCAGGATTCTGACAAAGGAATTCAATATGGGACAGGGAGAGCACAAAGAACAGTGCATTTACTATACCGGCCTGTGTGCATGGAAGGTAGCGCAGATCGTCTGTCGTGAGCTGGGCATCAAAAACCTGGATGAGATTGATGAGCCGGCTGAAAGAAGAAAAATCGCAGATATTTAAGACCTGTAAGATTACATGGGAGAATATTTTCTGTTCAAAAAGAGAGAGGAAAAAGAGAAATGAAAGATTGTATAAAAAAAGTGCCCCTGCCGGTCTGCGGGCTTATGCTGGGACTGGCGGCATTGGGAAATCTGCTGCAGAGCTACTCGGAAGGGATTCGTTATGTATGCGGAATCATAGCTGCCTTTCTTCTGCTGCTGATTCTTTTAAAATTGATCCTGTTTCCGCAGATGATAAAAGAGGATATGAAGAACCCGATCATGGCCAGTGTTTCCGGTACCTTTCCGATGGCCTTGATGCTGCTGAGTACCTATGTAAAGCCCTTTATCGGAAAGGGAGCCTATTATATCTGGCTCTTTGCGATCGCCCTGCATCTTTTGCTGATCGTATATTTTACGGTGAAATTTATCTTCAAGCTGCAGCTGCCCAAAGTTTTTGCAAGCTATTTTATCGTATATGTAGGAATTGTGGTGGCTTCTGTTACGGCACCGGCATATGAAAAGACATCCATCGGAAGCGTGGCCTTTTGGTTTGGCTTTGTGACCTGGATTTTGCTGATGATCCTGGTAAGCTACCGTTATATCAAGGTAAAGGAAGTGCCGGAACCGGCAAGACCCCTGCTTTGTATCTATGCGGCACCGACCAGCCTCTGTATTGCCGGCTATATCCAGTCAGTGACACCGAAGTCACTTACATTTATCCTAGTCCTGCTGGCAATCGCAAGTATCATTTATATTTTTGCCCTGGTAAAGGCAATTGGATATCTGAAGCTGCCCTTCTATCCAAGTTATGCAGCCTTCACCTTCCCCTTTGTCATCAGTGCGATCGCATCCAAGCAGACCATGGCTTGTGCGGCAAATATGGGGAATCCCCTGCCTTTCCTTCAGTATGTGGTTTTGGTAGAGACGGTCATTGCCCTTCTTATGGTGGTCTATACCCTGATCCGTTATCTGGGATTTATTTTCGGAGGGAAAAAATAGAGCTGCCGCTCTTTAAGCGTTAGCCGGAGCAGGAGACTTTAAAGCGACATTTTTTAGATTTTATCGATAACATTCTGAATACAGTTTTCTTTATGCAGGAAAGCGATTTCAAGGAGAGTAGACCTTGGAATCGCTTTTTTTGTAGCAAATACAGATGTTTATTGAGCGGAAAGGCCGAGATTCATAATGCAGTACTGCAAAGTGTGATAATATGCACGCAAAAGAAGCGTGTCTTTGCGGCATATCTCACACCGGCAGTACAAAAGTTGATCTGTATGAGACATTTGCTAACAATTATTTGACAGTAATATAACCCAGGAATTATTTTGCAGACCTGCTGCATCTGAATTAAAATAAAATTAGCTAACAAGAGGGAGAAAGAATCTGACAAAGATCGAAACAAGAAAAGGAAAAGGAGGACAGCAGATGGCAGTAAGTCTTGAGGAGCTGAACCGGAAGGTAGAAAAGCTTCGCGCAATCAGGGAGATTGAAAATATCATGGGCAGGTATTCCTTTATGCATACGGCACTTTTGCATAAGGATTATCTCAAGTACTGGAGTAAGAGAGAGGACGATATTCTGGATATGCCCTGGGGAGGCTATACAGGCTATGAGGGCGTAGAGCGCTGTTACCTGGAGGATCATGGAGACAGATATGATGAGGGGATAGAAGACTTCCTGAAGGGACTTTTTCCCATGCATACCCATACCACCGGCGTGATCGAGGTGGCAGAGGATCTGCAGACAGCTCGTGGGGTCTGGATGTCTCCGGGGCAGGAAACCTTTGCGCCGGAAGGCAAGGGAGATATGTCCTGGGGCTGGTCAAGGATCGGGGCGGACTTTATCCAGGAGGATGGCGTCTGGAAGATCTGGAAAATGCGTGTCTATGGCGGGATCCAGTGTGATTTTGCCATTGGCTGGGTAGATATGCCCCCTTATGAGGGCTCTCTGGCTGAGGCGCATATTGACAGACCGGTCAGGTCGACGGCTAATTATCATCCGGATTTTATTTATCCGGAAAAGGAGCCGATGGCACCGAACCCCTATCGAACCTATGACGAAGTCGGCTATCAGTGGTAGGAAAGGAGTATTGCAATGAAGGATTTAGCAAGTCTGGCCTATGAACTGGATCGTTTGGGAGCTGCCGATGCCTGCCTGCAGCTGGTCAGCAGATTTTTCGATCTTCATACCCAGGGAAGAAATAAAGAAGTAGTGGAACTTTTCGCAGACCGTGAGGACAATAAATTAGAAATGCCCTGGGGCGTTTATGAAGGGAAAAAGGGAATCGAACGTTGCTTCCTTGAGGATTACGGGGATGTTTCCGATCCCGAGGTGGCGGAAAAGATGAGGGGCATTTTGAATGTTCATACCTTTGGCACTTCCATCATTGAATTTGATGATGAGACAAAGATCGGCAGAGCCATCGGCAACGGACCTGGCTTTGAGACCTTTGTCGAAGAAGGAGAAGGCAAGGCCTTCTGGTCCTGGGCAAAGTTCGGCATGGACTTTATCCGGGAAGGGGAGGAATGGAAAATCTGGTCTTTTAAGATTTATCCACTTTTCAGATCACCTTATGACACGCCCTTTGTGGATTATGAGAAGGCACCTTATGAAGATTTGGGGATAAATGCCCATATCGATCATCCTTTAAAGCAGCCTCTCTTTTCCTATGATCCGAAAAGACCCCTGCCGGATGATGAACCGGTGATCATTAAGCCTTTTCATAAGTATGAAGATCTTGGATATATCTGGTAGGAGGACGGAACTATGACAGAAAGAAAATTAGAGACTTTGGATATAGAAGCTTTAAACAGGGAAGCAGACCGTCAGCTTGCCATTGCAGACTGTAAGAATCTGATCAATAAGCTGGTCTTTCACGGAGCAGCCTGGTTAAATGAGAAGGTTATTCCCCTCTGGGCGGATCGGGAAGACGATAAGCTGGAACTGCCCTGGGGCATTTATGACGGAATCAAGGGGGTAAAACGCTTTTACCTGGAGGAGGTCGGTGACCGCCATGCGGAAGGACAGCTGGATAAGATCAAAGGCTGCATGATGTGGTATGCAACAGATACCCCTATCGTTGTGATCGCAGGGGATCAGAAGACGGCAAAAGGCCTTTGGACCTCTCAGGGCGTGGATACCTGGCGAGAGGGGGATGCCCATCCGGATGCCTATTGGAGATGGGGCTATTATGCGGTTGATTTCATTAAGGAAGAGGATAGCTGGAAGATCTGGCATATGACCTTTTATCCTCTTTTCCTGACAAAATATGAAGAGCCATGGACCAAGGCACCGGCTTATGATTTTGCTTTTTATCCGGTAAAACCGGATCGGCCGAGACAGGCACCCCTCTATTCTTATGGTGAGGATAAGCTCTATCGGAATTATGCACCGGAGATTCCGGAGGCGTATGGCCCTGTGAGAAAGATGGGGATGGAACTGATTGATGTGAAAAAGCAATAAGAGGAAAAGCTATAAAAGTGCCAAGGCAGATGGAGGAAGCATTTTAGAGAACTCCGCTAGATAATTCTTTGTAAAGAGGAAGGCGATCAACTGTAATCAAGCAGTTGATCGCTCTTTTTACGTAATAGGAAATTCCATCAGAAT
>CAVHNP010000048.1:0-17580 GCA_963637505.1 Prevotella sp. CAG:279 | reverse complement strand
GGATCGCTCGCCGCAAGGAACAGCGAACGCAGTGTGTCATTAGAAGACCTGCTTACGAACTCGAATGCTTTGTTTTAGATCCGGTTTTCATCAACACGTTTTGTCCTATAACCCGAGGAAGAGTGTATTTATTTTCATGTGTAAAGCTTTTATAACCTTATTCTTGCCTACAAAAGGCAGAATATCTCGTCCTTTATGGCTGCGATAAGCGACGTGAGGAACAGAGAACGAAGCATGTCATAGCTTTGCTCGGCTCGGAGTGTTGCAATTGAAAAACGAATGCACGTTCGAAAATCTTTTACATAGATTTTAAAAACGACGGATTTTGAACTTTACATTCAGGCCGTAAGATAGGCTTCGTAAGTTGAAGAACTTGCAAAAACGAAAAAGATTTTAAGCAGCAAAAGGCTGCGCAATTAACTTGGAGGTTAAAATGAAAAAGAAAATTATTACAGCAATTCTTCTGGCATCACTTGGTATGAGCCTTGCAGCATGTGGTTCTTCATCCGACTCTGCAGCAGAGAAGACAGAGACAAGCGGAACAGCAGATGCTTCCGCAAGCGAGGATGCAAAGGCAGATACAGACAGCTCAGACTTTGACAGCTCTTCCGATATTTCCGTTATTTCCAGAGAGGATGGTTCCGGTACAAGAGGTGCCTTCATCGAGCTGACAGGCGTAGAAGAGAAGAATGGTGATGAGAAGGTTGATATGACAACCGAGGATGCACAGATCGCAAACAGCACATCCGTTGTTCTGACATCCGTAGCAGGTGATGAATATGCGATCGGTTATATCTCACTCGGTGCTCTGGATGATTCTGTAAAGGCACTGAAAGTAGAAGGAGCTGAGGCTACAGCCGAGAACGTAAAATCCGGTGACTACACCCTTTCAAGACCTTTCAATATCGTAACAAAAGACGGTATGGACAATGAAGTTGCCCAGGATTTCATTAACTACATCTTCAGCGCAGACGGCCAGGCAGTTGTTGAAGACGAAGGTTATATCGCAGTTGAGACAAAGGATTATGAGAGCAGCCAGCCCTCAGGTAAGGCCGTTGTCGGTGGATCTTCTTCCGTATCTCCTCTGATGGAGAAGCTGGTTGAAGCATACAAGGAAGTAAACCCGAATGCAGAACTTGAGCTGCAGACAACAGATTCTACAACAGGTGTAAGCTCTACCCAGGACGGAACCTATGATATCGGTATGGCTTCCCGTGATCTGAAGGATACTGAGACAGGCGTAAGCTCTCAGGTTATCGCAACAGACGGTATTGCAGTGATCGTAAACAACAGCAACCCGCTGGATGATATCACAGTAGACATGATCAAGCAGATTTACACAGGCGATGTTACAAGCTGGGCTGATGTAAAGTAAGCTGAGAAAAGAAATTCTGGAGAATAAAAGCGATGAAAGAAAAGATAATGAGAATCGTCTTTCTTCTGGCCGCATGCACTTCGGTGCTTGCGGTCGCGCTGATTTGTCTGTTCCTTTTCGCGAACGGTATACCGGCAATGGGAAAGATTGGCGTTCTGAAATTTTTAACAGGAACGACCTGGAAACCGAATAACAATCTCTTCGGAATCCTTCCGATGATCGTAGGAAGTCTTTATGTTACGGCAGGAGCCATGGTCTTCGGTATTCCGATCGGTATCCTGACTGCAGTATTTATGGTCTTCTACTGTCCGAAGGGACTCTATAAGATTCTGAAGCCGGCAACCGAGCTTCTGGCAGGTATTCCTTCTGTTGTATATGGCTTCTTTGGTCTGGTTGTTATGGTGCCCTTCGTGAGATCGATCGGCAAGGCCATCTCCAAGGTATCGGATATCAGCGGTGGTAACGGAAGCAGCATCTTAACAGCTTCTATCATTCTTGGCATGATGATCCTTCCTTCCATCATCGGTGTGACGGAAAGCTCCTTAAGAGCAGTGCCGGCACCCTACTATGAAGGTGCGGTCGGACTTGGAGCCACCCATGAGAGAGCAATTTTCAAGACTGTAATCCCGGCAGCAAAATCCGGTGTTCTGGCAGGCGTTGTACTTGGCCTTGGCCGTGCGATCGGTGAAACCATGGCCGTGATCATGATTGCCGGAAACCAGCCGAGACTGACAGGAAATATCTTCAAGGGAATCAGAACCATGACCGCCAATATCGTAATCGAAATGGGCTATGCAACGGATCTTCACAGACAGGCTCTGATCGCAACAGGCGTTGTTCTCTTTGTCTTTATCCTGCTGATCAACTTCTGCGTTGCGGTATTGAAAGAGAGGAGCGAATAATGAGAGAAAAATCAAACTATATTGGCTCTAAGATCATAAAGGTGCTGGTATTTGCATCGGCAGTGATCACCTTTGCGGTTCTTTTATTTCTGATCGCTTATATTCTGATCAAGGGTCTTCCCTATCTGAAGCCTTCGATCTTTTCCCTTACCTATACATCGGAAAATGCATCCCTGATGCCGGCTTTGTTTAATACGATCATTATGACTTTCTTATCCCTTTTGATCGCGGTTCCGATCGGTATCTTTTCCGCGATCTTCCTGGTAGAGTATGCCGGCAATCAGAATGGCTTTATCAAGGTGATCCGTCTTACAACAGAGACCCTTTCCGGTATTCCTTCTATTATCTATGGTCTCTTCGGTATGCTCTTTTTCGTAAGTGCCCTGCATATGGGCTTCTCTATTCTGGCCGGAGCCTTTACTTTGGGCATCATGATCCTGCCTTTGATCATGCGTACAACAGAGGAGGCCCTTCGAAGCGTTCCGGATATGTACAGAGAAGGCAGCTTTGGTCTGGGGGCAGGAAAGCTTCGTACCATCTTCTGTATCGTTCTTCCGAGTGCGGTTCCCGGCATTTTGGCGGGTGTCATTCTCGCCATCGGACGAATTGTCGGTGAGACGGCAGCTCTGATCTATACGGCAGGTACCGTTGCCGGCGTAGCAAACGGCTTGCTTGGATCGGGACGTACCCTTGCCATTCACATGTATGTACTTGCATCAGAAGGCCTCTATATGAACCAGGCTTATGCAACCTCCGTTGTATTGCTTGTTCTTGTTATTATCATTAACCAGCTGTCATCACTGGTTGCGAAGAAATTGGAGAAACAGTAATGGAATCAAAAATCAGTATTCAGGATATGAACTTACATTATGGCGATTTTCATGCGATCAAGAATGTAAATATGGAAATCCAGCCGAATAAGATCACCGCTTTTATCGGACCTTCCGGATGCGGTAAATCTACCCTTCTCAAATCCATCAATCGTATGAATGACCTGGTTGACGGCTGTAAGATCACAGGAAAAATTCTCCTGGACGGAGACGATATCTATGCGCCAAAATATGACGTAAACCAGCTGAGAAAGAGAGTCGGCATGGTTTTCCAGAAGCCGAATCCCTTCCCGATGAGCATCTATGACAACATTGCTTACGGCCCGAGAACCCATGGTGTCCACAGCAAGGAAAAGCTGGACGAGATCGTAGAACGCGTGCTGAGGGATGCCGCCATCTGGGATGAATGTAAGGACAGATTGAAAAAGAGTGCCTTAGGTATGTCCGGTGGTCAGCAGCAGAGACTTTGTATCGCAAGAGCGCTTGCAGTGGAACCGGAAGTTCTTCTTATGGATGAGCCGACTTCCGCTCTGGATCCGATCTCTACTTCCAAGATCGAGGATCTGGCAATGGAGCTGAAGGATAAATATACCATTGTCATCGTTACCCATAATATGCAGCAGGCGGTTCGTATCTCTGATTACACAGCCTTCTTCCTGCTTGGAGATATGGTGGAATTTAACGAGACAGAGAAACTCTTCAGCATTCCGGCAGATAAGAGAACGGAAGATTACATTACAGGTCGTTTTGGTTGATCAAGTAGGAGAAAAGGGAAAAGAAAGGCTTAAAAGATGAGAAACAGATTTGACAGACAGCTGGATGAACTGAATACAAGACTGGTTCAGATGGGCAGACTTTGCGAGACTGCCATTAAGAAGGCAACTCAGGCGCTGCAGAACAATGCGCTGGATATGGCAACGGATATTATTGATTCCGATGAGGATATTAACAGGGCAGAGAAGGCAATCGAGACCCTTTGCCTGAGGCTTCTGATGGAGCAGCAGCCGGTGGCAAGAGACCTGCGTCAGATTTCGGCAGCCCTGAAGATGATCACGGATCTGGAGAGAATCGGGGACTGGGCAAGCGATATTGCGGAGATCATTCTCTCCTCAGGCGAGGTTCCCTCCGGCGATTATCCGAATGTTGTGAAAATGTCCGAGGCAGCTTCCAAGATGGTAGTAGAGGCCGTAGATGCTTATGTAAAAAGGGATCTTGGACTTGCCAAAGAAGTGCAGGAAGAAGACGATATTGTGGATGAACTCTTTGAGCAGAACCGCAATTTGTTGATCGAGCGGATCAAGCAGACAAGCGGTAAGGAAGCAACGGGAGCAGTCGACCTGATCATGATTACCAAGTATCTGGAACGTATCGGAGACCATGCCGTAAATGTAGCGGAATGGGTTGAATTTTCAATAACCGGCGTTCATAATGGAGACCAGGAAGGAGATTGAAAATGAGCCGGATCTACTGTATAGAAGACGATAAGAGCATATGCAATCTGGTTGAATATACATTGGAAAAGTCTGATTTTGAGGCGTGCGGATTTAATGACGGCGCCTCCTTTTTCGATGAGATCAATCAAAAGGATGCCAAGCTGCCGGATCTGATCCTTTTGGATATCATGCTGCCGGGAGAGGATGGCTATGAGATCCTGAAGAAGCTGCGGGCAGATGGCAGGACGGAGAATATTCCGGTAATTATGCTGACCGCAAAGGGATCGGAATATGACAAGGTGCTTGCCTTAGACCAGGGAGCCGATGATTATATTACAAAGCCCTTCGGTATGATGGAACTGATTTCAAGGATCAAGGCTGTTCTTCGCCGTTACGGCAAGGCAGAGCAAAAGGAAGCCAAGGATGCCTATTCCTGCGGGGATATTCTTCTGGATGATGCCAGACATGAGGTCTTTGTCAAGAAGGAGGAAGTCGTTTTGACCTTCAAAGAATACGAACTTCTGAAGATCCTGATGTCCCATCCGGGAATTGTTTACAGTAGAGATCAGCTTTTAAATATGGTCTGGGGCTTTGACTATGACGGAGAATCCAGAACCTTAGATGTACATATCGGAACCCTTCGTCAGAAGCTGGGAGAAGGAGGCGGTTTGATCGAGACCGTCAGGGGAGTCGGATACCGACTGACCGACCGCAAATAGAAAAGAAGAGAAGAGCCTTGTAAGTTTGCAGGTAACGATTTGTATGTAAACTTATTGAAAACGAAGCGGAAGTATAGATAAAGGAGCAGACATTTGAGAGCCAGAATCCAGAAAAGCATGATTCTTTGTATCGTGGTAACCTTGCTTGTTGCCTATGGGATCATGACAATTGCAGTATACCGCCAGACAACGAGACTGGTCTGGGATGAGATCCGTCAGGAGGCGGACTATATTTGTGCTGCAGTGGAGATCAGCGGAGAAGACTATCTGCATGAGATTGACATTGATCCGGAGAGGACTAGGATAACCCTGATCGAGGCCAATGGCGATGTCCTTTATGATACCAACAGCTCTGACTCTCTTACCTTCGAGAACCACAGCAGCAGACCGGAATTTCAGGAGGCAGTCAAAAACGGAAGCGGCTCTGCCGTCAGAAAATCCGATTCCTTGAATAAGCAGATGTTTTACTATGCCAAGAAACTATCCGACGGAAATGTTCTCCGTGTTTCAAAGACGACGAGTACGGTTTTTGTCTTGGGACTGCAGTTCCTGCCGCCCCTGATCCTGACAGGACTGGCACTTTTAGTCTTTGCCTGGCTTGTTTCCAAATGGCAGGCAAAACGCTTGGTTCGCCCGATCAATGAGATCAATATAGAGCATCCTTTGGACAATGAGATTTATGAGGAGTTAAAGCCCCTCTTAGAGAGAATCGACCAGCAGAATAAGGCAAAGGATGCCATTGCGGATATGAGAAAAGAATTTTCCGCAAATGTTTCGCATGAATTGAAAACACCTCTGACCTCGATTAGCGGCTATGCAGAGATCCTGAAAGCAGGAATGGTGCCGGAGGAGGATGTCCCCGGAATTTCTACTTACATCTATGATGAGGCACAGAGACTGGTTCATCTGATCGAAGACATTATGAGACTTTCCAAGCTGGATGAAGGATGTCTGGATGGGGAGATGACGGAGGTAGATCTCTATAACCTGTCGATAGATATCGGCAGACGGCTGGAGGAGAGGGCTCATGCAGCCAAGGTGAAGCTCTCCATCTCCGGAGAACATGTAAAGCTGATGGGGGTTCAGCATGTTTTGGACGAGATGATCTATAATATCGTGGAAAATGCTATTAAGTATAATCGGGAAAATGGTATTGTAAAGATCTGGGTTGGAGGTACGCCCTATGGCCCTAAGGTGATCGTGACGGACACTGGTATCGGTATTCCCAAAGAAGCCCAGGAGAGAATCTTCGAACGCTTCTACCGGCTGGACAAGAGTCATTCCAAGGAAACCGGCGGTACAGGCCTGGGCCTTTCCATCGTAAAGCATGGAGCTGCCCTGCATAATGCGAAGATTACGGTGGAGTCGGCCTTGGGAGAGGGAACCAGGATGGAGTTGCTTTTTGAACAAGGGCAGTGAAAATTGTGTCGGCTTTTTATGCTATACAATAGTTTTGCGTATCAAGTTGTCTTGATAATAGGCAAAAACATTTGTTAATTGGCAAACAAGGGCTTGTAATTTGCAGAAAATTCAGATACAGTAATTCCAATGTGGCTTTAGGCTGCATTGGAATTTTTTTAACGTAAGAGCTATTCTCTTGGGATTCCTCTTACACAGCAGTAAAGAGGAAAGAAGTATGGAAAAGTTTAATGCATTTCTAAAGCGGAAAAATATCGAAATTTCCGCAAAGCGCTATCTGATCGACGCGCTGGGGGCAATGGCCCAGGGACTTTTTTGTTCCCTGCTGATAGGTACGATCATTAATACGATCGGTAATCAGTTCGGGATCGAGTATCTGACTACGATCGGAGGCTTTGCGACAGCAATGTCAGGACCGGCAATGGCCGTGGCAATCGGTTATGCCCTTCAGTGTCCGCCTCTGGTTTTGTTTTCTTTGATCGCAGTAGGTTCTGCGGCCAACGGACTTGGCGGGGCCGGCGGTCCTTTGGCGGTTCTTGTTATCGCGATCATCGCTGCAGAATTCGGTAAGGCAGTCAGCAAGGAAACCAGGATCGATATTCTGGTGACACCGGCAGTAACGATCTTTGTCGGTGTGATCCTTTCCAGCCTGATCGCACCTCCGATCGGTGCAGCTGCAAGTTCGGTAGGACAGATCATAATGTGGGCAACAGAATTACAGCCCTTCCTGATGGGTATTTTAGTTTCTGCTATCGTTGGTATCGCTCTGACTTTGCCGATCAGTTCTGCAGCAATCTGTGCAGCTCTGGGTCTGACCGGTCTGGCAGGCGGAGCCGCTGTTGCCGGCTGCTGCGCTCAGATGATTGGCTTTGCGGTCATGTCCTTTAAGGAAAATAAATGGGGAGGCTTAGTCAGCCAGGGAATCGGTACCTCCATGCTGCAGATGGGCAATATTGTCCGCAATCCGAAGATCTGGATCGCACCGACTCTGACCAGCATGATCACAGGTCCGATCGCGACCTGCATTTTCCATCTGGAAATGAACGGTTCACCGGTCTCCTCCGGAATGGGAACCTGCGGCCTGGTAGGACAGATTGGTGTTTACACCGGTTGGGTTGCTGATGTAGCATCCGGAGCAAAGAGCGCGATCACCGCCTTTGACTGGATCGGACTGCTTCTGATCTGCTTTATCCTGCCGGCTGTTCTGACTTACATTTTTGGTCAGATTGAAAGAAAGCTCGGTTGGATCAAAGAAGGGGATCTGACGCTGAACTAGGAAATATCTAAACAAGTATGGCTATGGCAAAAGGCCGAGAATGATTCTGCCGGATCTAAAACACGCTCTCGCTCGAGGGAAGCTCCTAGCAGTGCTAAGCTCGAGACACATGTACCATGTGCCTCTTGCGTGATGACTTACGGCGCATTCCAAATCCTGCTATCGCAGGATGCGCCTTCGTTTCATCGCACCGCTTACGCGGCACGATATACACTGAGGGCTTCCCAACGGTTTTTGATCCTAGGCAGAACATCTCGGCCTTTTGTGGTATAGCCAACTATATTTTCTTGCTTAAATCTAAAGCGAATACAGTTTACCCCAGGCTTCTGGTAGCAATCACATTGGCACCGGTTCCGAGAAGATCCTTGATCAGGACATCCCCAGCCTGAACAGGCAAAGAGGGATGGGTCTGATAGATCGCCTTTGTGCAGGCCAGTAAAAGCTCCTTGGGAACTGCTTTATCTGTCTTTACGCTAAGGGGAAGATTGCTTCCCTCCGGTCGCATGAGACAGGTCAGAATACGGGTCGGATGTGTCAGCTCAGAGATGGCATATTCCGGCCCTTTTTTGCAGCTTTGGCCGCTGACGGAAAGAGAGTCCTCTTTTTTTTCTACGGTCAGGATACAGCCTTTAGGACAATTAATGCAGACCAGGCTGGCCGGAAACGTGATTTCTTTCTCTAGGGACATTACTGCTCCCTCCCTTCTATTTCGAATATAAGACTTTCGTCTGCCAGAGCAAGATCCTGCCTGGAAAGGGTGATCTTGCACATTTCTCCCGGGGTTAAGGCAATACAATTCTTACGGAAGAGCTCCATATCTCCGGAAGAGGCGGTGATGACGGAGGCCTGGAATTTTTCCCTTGGACGGAACATAAAAGAAACCGTATCACTGGCAGGATTTCTTCTGACCAATTGCGGTACGATACCGCCGACTCCTTTTCCACTGACGGTTCGGATCAGATTTCTATCTGCGAGAGAAAGGGAATCATTCCCGGTTCTATCGCCATTGCCCTCGTCTTCAGCTTTGCCTTCACTTTTCTCTTTACTTTTCTCATTATCTTCTTTTGCGGCAGCAGTTTCAGAAGCGTTTTGGATATTCTGAATGTAGGCAGCCGCATAGACGCCGGTTTCTTCGCCTTCCTCGCTGACATAATCCACCAGATCATGTACATGCAGCACATTGCCGCAGGAGAAAATGCCCGGAACAGAGGTCATATTGTCTTCTGTGACAAGAGCACCTTTGGTGGCGGGAGAGAGCTTTACACCGGCCTGTTCGGAAAGCTCATTTTCGGGAATAAGGCCGGCGGAGATCAGAACGGTATCACAGTCCAGTTCGAATTCGGTGTCTGCGATCGGCTTGCGATCCTCATCTACTTTTGCAATACAAACAGAAGAAACGCGTTCCTTGCCCTTTATCCTGGTAATAGAGCTGCTGAAGTAAACCGGAATATCGAAATCCTCGATACATTGTTTCATATTTCGGGGAAGGCCGCCGGAATAGGGCATGATCTCGACGAGGGCTTTGACCTCGGCTCCTTCTAAAACAAACTGTCTGGCCATGATCAGGCCGATGTCTCCGGAGCCAACGATAACGATCTTTTTGCCGGGAAGATAGCCCTTGAGATTCAGGTACTTCTGAGCGGTTCCGGCAGTCAGGATGCCTGCTCCCCTTGTACCGGGGATTAAAATAGCATTTCTGCTGCGTTCACGGCAGCCCATAGCAAGAATAATGGCCTTAGCAGAAATCTCAATCAATCCTTCTTCCGGGCTGACAGCCGTTAAGGTTTTGTCCGGATTCAGGCGGATCACGAAGGTATTTAAAAGGTAGGGAATCTGTCTTTCCTCTACCATTTTGATATAGTTTGCGGCAAATTCCGTGCCGGTCAGGTCTTCCTTGAAACGATGGAGGCCGAAACCGTTGTGGATGCACTGGTTTAAGACACCGCCCAAAGAATCATTTCTCTCGATGATCAGAAGATCATGAATGCCCTGGTCATAGGCGGCTACGGCAGCAGCCATACCTGCGGCACCACCGCCAATAATAACAAGATCGATTTTTCTCATGACTCTGCCTCCTCTCCCTTTACGGGCTCCTTCTGATCTACAGGAGCAGGCCCAGCGTCTGCCTTCTCACAGGAAGAAGCCGCTTCAAAGGCCTCTGAGCGTCCCAGCAGGACCTTTGAAGAACCGCCGCACTGGGTTACCTCTGTCGGATCAATACCAAGTTCTTCACTTAAGATCTCCAGGACACGGGGAGAGCAGAAGCCGCTCTGGCAGCGTCCCATGCCTGCCCGTGTGCGCAGTTTTACACCGGCAAGGGATCTTGCACCCAGGGGACGGCGGATCGCTTCCCGGATCTCGGCTTCCGTGATCATTTCGCAGCGGCAGACGATCTTGGCGTAATCCGGATTTTCTGCAATAGCTGCAATTCTTTCTTCATTGGTCATTTCACGGAAAGGCTTAGCGACCTTTCGATAAGGATTAAAGTCCTTATTTTCTTCCGGCTGCAATCTATCTACGATAAGATCGGCAACATATTTGCCGATGGCAGGACTTGCGGTAAAGGCTGGGGATTCCGTGCCGCCGGCATTGAAAAAGTTTGGCGCATCCTCGGCTTCACCGATGACGAAATCATTGGTATCTGCATGAGGACGAACCCCGCCGAAGACAGCGATGATCGAATCTACCGGGAAGGGACTTCCGTCTGAACCGAGGGGAAGATACTTCCAGGCAGCCTTGAAATAATCAATGATCTGATTGGCAGAATCCGCAGACCATTCGGTATGATCCGGGTCATCGACTTCTGTCGCATCGCAGCCAAGCAGGATGGAACCGCCGGTCGTCGGAATGATAGCCATGCCCTTGGTATGACCGCCGCCCGGAAGATCGTGAGGGGTCTCCATCAGGGTAGTAGTCAGCTTGGCCGAAAGTTTGCGGTCTAAGATCACATGGGCACCGAAGCGGGGGTGGATCTGAAAGGTATGTGAGGAGACCATATTGTTGATCAGATCAGAAGAGGCACCGGCAGCATTTACAACCGTACGGGAAGAAAAGGTCTGGCCGCCTGCCTCGATCTGCCAAAGGTCATCCTCTTTTTTGATGGAAGTTACCTGACAATCGGTGATAAATTCGACCCCGTTCATATGGGCATTTTCTGCCAGAGCAAAGGTAACGGAGAAAGGTGTAGTAACGCCGCCTTCCGGAACCCAGAGGACTGCCTTCACATCCTTGCCGATATCCGGCTGCAGTTCATGGAGCTTAGAACCGGTAACGATCTCAACCTCAACTCCGTTTTCTTTGGCGAAGCCCTTCAGTTTTTCCAGTTCTGCCATGCCATTGTCGTCCGTTGCAAAAATGGTTGTGCCGCTCTTTTCATAGGGAACACTTAGTTCATCACAGAGCTGATACATCATTTTATTGCCGGGGGCATTGAATTTAGCTTCGTTTGTACCGGGAATGGGGTCATAGCCGGCATGGATCATACCGGAATTGGCCTTGCTGGCACCCGAACAGACATCATGTCCCTTTTCCAGAACCAGAATTTTTAGATGATAGCGGGATAGCTCCCGGGCGGTGGCGCAGCCTACACAGCCGGCACCGACAATAAGGACATCGTACATGCTTTCTCCTTTTACATGGATGGATTTTATGATCAGACGAAGAGGCAAAGCCTTTTCCGAGGTGGACATTTCGTCTTTCAATCTTAAAAACTTTAGTATGTTAACGCGTTAGCAAAACACTCACATCATTATAGCGATATCCGGACAGGAAGGTCAAGCAAAAGAGAGGGGAAGAAGAGGCAATTTTCTTGCGAAATGAGGAAGCAAAAGGTATAATACATTTGCTTTATTGTTTTATTAGGGTAAAGCGGTGAAAGAGCAAAGATTCGAGAAAATATCAGATATCTTTTCGAGAACAAAAGAGAGCGGAGAATGCCGCTTAGATTCGTATTTCCGGGAAAATTTTTAAAGGAAAGATGGAAAAATAGAAAAGCAAGAGAAAGAAAAGTATGAATTATATCCTGGCAATTGATATCGGAACGACGGCCTTTAAGGCAGCGGTCTTTGATGAATATGGTCTGGAGAGGGGCTCTCAGACCAAGGAATATAGCATTCTGACAGAGCATGCAGGCTGGGCGGAAATGGATCCGGAGGTTTATCTGGAGACCTTTCAGGTTGCAACGAGAGCAGCCATCCATAAGGCTGGCATTGAGCCGGAGGAGATCCTTTCCATCGGCATGTCTGCCCAGGGAGAGACGACCATTTTTCTGGACGAAAAAATGAAACCCCTCCGCAATGCCATTGTCTGGTTTGATACCAGGGCGACGGCAGAAGCAGAAGAAATCGTAGCTGAATTCGGCATAGAGGAGATCCAGAAAAGAACCGGACAGGTAGGGGCGGATTCTATCTGGCCGGGAGCAAAGCTGCTTTGGCTCAAGAAACACGAGCCGGAGGTTTACCAGCAACTTGGAAAGATCGTTCAGCTCAAGGGTTATCTTTCCTATATTCTGACCGGAACTATGTGCTGCGAGGATTCCATTTTGGGCAGCTCCATGTATTGGGATATCAATACAAGATCCTATTGGAGCGAAATGCTGGATTTCCTGGGAATTTCCGAAAATCAGCTGCCAAGAATCGCAAGACCGGGCGAGGACATGGGCTATATCACGGAAGAGGCAGCCCTTCGATTTGGCCTTAGCACAAAAACAAGGGTCAATATCGGCGGGATCGATCTGGGCTGCGGGGCCATCGGTGTCGGCAATATTCATCCCGGAACCTTTTCGAACAGTATGGGCTCGGCAATCTGCACCGTGACACAGACGGAAAAGCCGGTGCTGGATCCGGGCAGACAGATGCCTTGCTACTGCAGTGCTCTGCCCGGCCATTATATGATTCACGCCTATGCGACAGGCGGCATGTTTATGCGCTGGTTTCGCGATGCCTTTTGTGAACTGGAGATGCAGGTAGAAAAGCAGACCGGGAAGAATGTCTATGATCAATTGGATGCCCTGGCAGAAAATATTCCGATCGGAGCAGACGGGCTGATTGCCCTGCCCCATCTGCAGGGTTCGGGACCGCCTGATTTTAATCCCAATATGAAGGCCATGTTTTACGGCCTGACCCTGGCACATAAGAAGGGGCATTTCGCCCGTGCCATCATGGAGTCGGTTGCTATGGTTCTATGCCGAATGGTAGAAGCGACCAAAGAACTTGGCGTGAATGTTGAAAATGTGATCGTACTCGGAGGCGGAGCGAAGAGCGAGCTCTGGTGTCAGATCATGGCAGATGCAACCGGACTGCCGATCACAACCATGCAGAACCAGGAAAATGAATGCTGCCTGGGTGCGGCAATTCTGGCCGGAGTGGCCTGCGGTCTTTGGGAATCCGTTGATCAGGCAGTGGATGCAATGGTCGAAAAGAGGAAGCTTTATGAACCGGATCCAAAGGCGCATGAGGAATACCAAAAACTCCTGGAAGACTATAAGCTTTTGATGGAATGCATGCAGAAGATGGCAAGATAAAAGGATCATATTATGGCAAAGATTGAAGTACTGAAGGGTCTTCGTTTCACTCCTGAAATGTTCTTGAAGCGAATGGAAAAATCAAAGAAACTGAAGCATATCGAAGTAAAACATGTTAATACGGTTTACAGCCTTTGCTGGATTTTTCAGTATCGGATCCTTTTGCAGGCATCTAAAAAGGCAAGCCGCTATGCCGGCTACTACGGAGGTTATGATGAGTCGATTGCCAGTCCCGGTAAACTGGCTCTTTTGCCGACTGCGGAGGAGAAGGAAGTTCCTGACATCTGTATCCTGGCAGATAAGCTGACGGAAGAGGAGGCTTTGAAAGCCTCCTGGGAATACAACAAACGTGATGTGAACCGTAAGTTTCGCAATCTATATGCTCCTCCTGTTTTGGAAGACCACAGAACAGACCGTTATTACAAGCCTCTTTATATTTTTGAATTTTATAACCGGGAACTGGATGAAAAGAAATATCGTGTTCTGGATTCCCTGACGGGGGATCTTGATGAGATACAGATAAGGGGGTAGGTCCGGCAGAATCATTCTCGGCAGCAGAAGCAGGTGACCTTTTTTCTATGTACAAACCGAAGCTTACAAACAAACGCATATTTGTGGTAAAAATAATGTTATTATATTGTGTAGGCGATTAAAAAAGTACACATTTATGCGAAATCCGCTTTGAGTATGGGAAGTCTTAGTTATATTACTATAAAGTATTGGAAAAATGCAAAAATAACGCCAGCCTTTCGACTGGCGCAAATCTTTTATCGTATAGGAAACTTCGTTCCCTATACGATAAAAAGCACGGAGATGCGCAGCTCGCGAAGCTGAAATTAATGCTTCGCATTCCGCTCGCGCGCGGGCGTATGCGCAAGCGCATACTTTTTATAAAGGGTTATTAACAATTGCGAGGTGATTACGCATTCGCAGCATTCAGGATTGCTTCGAATTGCTCGGCGCTCATCTCCACACCGGCAGAAAGCGTTTTTGCCTTCGATGCATCTGTTTCATCAAAGCTCTTTGCATAATCAAACATATCCTGTACCTCCTTCGGCGGAGCCGGTGTAAGCAGGGAAACGATGATATAAGCGGCGACAGCCAGAACCAGTGCTGCAAAGAAGGTATGGATGTTGGTTCTGTCCTGAAGGAGATAATACCAGAAGAAACCGGTCAGGGAGCCAACGATCATGGCAGCGGCAGCACCCTGCTTTGTGCCTCTCTTCCAATAGAGTCCGCCAACAACACAGGGGATAAAGGCCGGAGAGAGAACAGACCAGGCAATCCAGGTCAGCTGGTAAACTCCCACAGAGAAGAGGGGAATAAAGCACATGGCACAGGATACGAGACCTAAAATATAGGTAGCCCATTTGCTGATGCGCATCTGCGTTTTTTCATCTGCATTCGGACGAAGCATGGTGAAGAGGTCATTTCCTGCGGAGGAGCCGATTACCAGAAGGAGGGCAGAGGCTGTTGACATGACAGCAGCGGCTGCACCTGCCAGGATCAGACCGGCAAGGGGCATGGGCAGATTGGACAGAGTCAGCATAGGCATGATATATTCCGCACTTCCGCCCGGCAGCATACTTGCATCCGGATAAGCCACTCGGCCGACCATACCCAGGGTATAAACACCAAAGGAAAGGACAAAGCCGAATACGGCACCGATCAGGGGAACCAGTTTGATGGATTTTTCATCCTTGATGGCAACGGTTTTAATGATCAGGTGAGGCTGTCCCATATAGCCGATAAAGTAAACCAGGGCAATACCTGCGATCATAAGGGGAGCTCCCTTGAGGTAGTAGTCCTCACCCCAGAGGGTAGCAAGGCCGGAGTTGATCTCGATCAGGCCATGATTCATTCCACTCAGTCCGCCAACGGAATGCAGACAGACGGGAATGAGAATCAGAAGACCGATCACCATGAGGATGGACTGGACAAAATCCGTATAGGCAACAGACAGATAACCGCCGGCTCCGGTATAAACCAGGATGACGATACAACCCAGAATCAGGGAGAAAGCATAATTCCAGCCGGTGATGCAGGAAATCAGAATGCCCATGGACATATATTCGACCAAAAGAGAGATCAGCATAGCGATGATCAGAATAAAAACGGATAAAAAACGGATGTTTTTGCTGTAATAGCGGTGTCCGAAATACTCCGGTATGGTCAGTGATTTGGATTTTTCGGTATAACGACGCATGCGTCTTGCGATAAAGCCAAAGTTCAGGATCGGTCCGAATACATCACCCGGTGCAGCCCAGAGAGCGGAAGCACCTGCTTCCCAGCCATACTGGGGACCGGCAATATACATACCGCCGCCGAGGGAAGAAGAACCGTGGGCTAAGGCGGTGATCCAGGGACCCATGGAGCGTCCGCCGACAAACCAGTCTTCGGAACTTTTTACCTTTCGGGCAGCAAGAAGACCGACCAAAAGAACGGCTACGATATAGATGATCAGCATGGCCGGAACAATGAGGGGAATCTCAAAGCCCAAAGCCTCTTCCAGTGAATCAATATTTAACATACTTTTTCATTTCCCTTTCCTTATATTGCCCCGCAAAGCAGAGGCAGATCAATAGAGTTAGAATTTCCAGAGCCCTTTGGCAAAGGTGATCGTTGCGCTTAAGGCAAGGACGATCGTTGCGATGATCAGGACAGCGGTGCTGACCGGAAAATCAAAAAACCAGGATAAAAGCTGCATAAGTTCCTCCTTTTCTGACGCCTGACAAAACCGGATGAAAGTGAATAAGATCACATTTTAAACAAAAGCTTTGCTGCAGGCTTGTCTTTTTGGTTTATAAATTGAAAGGCCTTATCACAGTCAGAAAGGTCAAATTCCGCTGAAATAAGAGACCCCACATCCAAAGTAGATTCTGCGATAAAGGTTGCGGCATTTTCAAGGTGATGCCGGTCATAGCAGTTGCAGCCGATCAAACTGATCTGACTGCCGACGAGCAGGTTAAAATCAAGGGAAAGCGGAGATTCTTCGTAGACGCTGACTAGGGCAAGACGGCCTCTGGACGCAGTATGGCAAAGCGCATTTTCCAGGGTGGTCTGACTGCCGGCAGCCTCAATCACGGCATCAAAGCGGGAATCTTCCGGAAAGGCAGTAAGAGCTCTGGCGCCAAGAGAGGCAGCAAGCTGCATCCTTTTTTGGGAGCGGCCGATACAGGTGATGTCCGTTACCTGATAGAGTTTTTTTGCTGCCAGAATGCAGAGAAGGCCAATGGGGCCGGCACCGATGATGGCAAGCTTTTCCTCAGGCTGAGGAGAAAGCCTTTCCAATACATTTAAGGCAACGGCAAGGGGTTCGCTCAGGGCAAAGTCCCGAAGAGAAGAGAGTCCCTGCGGTAGACGAATCAGCTTCTCCTTTGGAAGAGCGATATATTCTGCAAAGCAGCCCGGTCTGACTTCTCCGATAAAACCAAGATTTTCACAGCTGTTAGCATGTCCCCTTAGACAGGCAGGGCAGGAAGTGCAGGATACCATAGGATCTGCGATCACGGCATCCCCTTTAGCAAAGTCTGTCACGCCATCGCCGACGGCTTCCACCAGGCCAACGAATTCGTGCCCCATGGTTTCAGGAATGTTCTGAATGAACATTTGCTTGTTGTAGATATGAAGATCAGAGCCACAGATGCCTGCATAGGCAACCATGATGAGAACTTCATTGGCTGAGATCTCGGGAAGCGGAAGATCCTCACAGCGAACATCCTGAATTCCGTAGTAGCGTGCTGCTTTCATGGTCTACTCCTTTAACACTTTAGCATGCTAACATAATAGCTTGTAAAAGCAGTATAGCGAATCAGAAGCCACTGTGCAAGGGGAAAAAGAAAAATCCTGCACCAAGGGAATGGGGCAGGATTTTAAGGCAATATAAAATGTGTAAAAGGCCAAGATGTTCTGCCTAGGATCAAAAAACGTTGAAAAACCCCAGTGTATATCGTGCCGCGTAAGCGGCGCGATGAAACGAAGGTGCATCCTGCGATAGCAGGATTTGGAATGCGCCGTAAGTCAGCATGCAAGAGGTGCATGGCTACATGAGCCTCGAGCTTAGCATCTGCTGGGTTTTTCCCCGAGCGAGAGCGTGTTTTAGATC
>CAVHNP010000047.1:15629-17792 GCA_963637505.1 Prevotella sp. CAG:279 | reverse complement strand
ATGTACCATGTGCCTCTTGCTAAGCACTGAGGGCTTCCCAACGGTTTTTGATCCTGGGCAGAACATCTCAGCCTTTGCAGCTGTAATCAGCTTTCATATATATTAAGAAGAAAACTACTTTCTCACACCTTTTGTATCTCTCTTCCCGAAATGCAGCCTGTTCAATACGATCTCTTTTCCCTTAAACTCTACGGCTACAGGCTCACTGTCGGAAGCATGGAGAAGATAAATATTAGTCACCTCATCTCCCGGCGCCAGTCTGATACCTCTTACGCCAACGGCAGCCTTTTTCTTTTCCGGGATCTCTTCGAACGGAACCCGGAGGAACATGCCACGCTTTGTCTGATAAACAATACTGTCTCCTTCCGAAACAAGATCGCAGGCCAGAAGTCTGTCCCCTTCATTTAACTTTGTGGCAGCAACCGTTCTCTTTGCTACATTGAATTCACTACCGTCAACCAGCTTTGTCATTCCCTGGGCGGTAGCGAAGATCATCTTCTTCCCCTGTAGCTGCTTCACAGAGGTCAGACAGAGAAGCTCTCCTTTAGAGCTATCATAGGTGCTAACATTATCAAGGGGTGTTCCCTTATCTCTGAATTTTCCGTAAGGAAGATCCAGTACTTTTACGGTATGCAGCTGTCCCAGATCTGTAAAAAGGCAGATCCGGCCGGTATTCATACATTCAAAAATATATTTGAATTCATTATGAGCCGCTTCCTTATTTCTTTCATAGGTTGAGCGATCAATGGTTTTTGCATATTCGAAACGATCCATCAAAAAGACAACCGGCTGCTCTTCTATTTCTTTCTCTTTGTAGACAGCCTCTGCCCCGTTTTCGATCAGGGTTTTTCTCGGATGACCATATTCCTTCTCATAGGAAGAAAGCTCCTTTATGATCAGAGCGGTCATGGAATCCTTGTTCTGCAGAAGATCCACATAGGTCTCGATCTTTTTCAGGGTTTCTTCATGTTCCTTGATCAGAGCTTCCAGTTCCAGACCGATCAGACGGTAGAGCCTCATCTCCAGAATGGCCTTGGCCTGTCTTTCTGTAAAGCAAAGAGCTGCTGCTGCCTTTTTGGAGGCTGCGGATTTGAACTTGATCTTCTCGGTATTGCCATTGATCAGGCAGTCCTTTGCATCGGCAAGGGTCTTGGAACCCCTTAAGATCTCAATGATCAGATCGATCACATCGCAAGCCTTGATCAGACCTTCCTGCACTTCACTCTTTTCCCATTCCTGATCGAGAAGGGTCTCATATTTTCTTTTCTGAATCTCATACTGGAAGGAAGCACACTCTTCAAAGATACCCAGAAGGCCCATGGTTTCCGGCTTACCCTTTGAAACGGCAAGCATATTTACGCCAAAGGTATCCTCTAGGCGGGTCTTTTTATAGAGGAGATTGATGATGTTGTTGGCATCTGCTCCCTTCTTCAGCTCGATCACGATCCGGATACCGTCTTTGGAAGACATGTTTGAAATATCCGTGATATCCGTTGTTTTCTTGCTTTCCACCAGGCTGTAAACATCATTCAGGAATTTACCGATGCCGGCACCGATCATGGTATAAGGAATTTCAGAGATAACGATCTGCTCCTTGCCGCCCTTCAGCTGCTCGATATCAACCTTGCCCCTGATTCGGATCTTACCCAGTCCGCTTTTATAGATCTCCGGAAGATCATCCTTATTGATCACAATGCCGCCGGTCGGAAAATCCGGACCCGGCATGATCTCCATCAGATGCTCCAGATCTGTCTTTGGATGTTTCAGATAATATTTAAAAGCCTTTGTCACCTCAGCAAAATTGTGGGGAGGAATATTGGTTGCCATACCGACGGCAATACCCTCTGCTCCGTTGATCAGAAGATTCGGCACTCTTGCCGGAAGAACCTCCGGTTCCTTTTCCGTCTCATCGAAATTCGGAACAAAGTCTACGACATTCTTGTCAAGATCCGACAGGAAAGCATCCTGGGTAACCTTCTGCAGTCTTGCCTCGGTATAACGCATGGCAGCGGCTCCGTCCCCCTCGATCGAACCGAAATTGCCGTGACCGTCAACCAGGGGCTGTCCCTTTTTAAAGTCCTGGCTCATGGCAACAAGAGCTTCATAGATAGAACTGTCTCCGTGCGGATGATATTTACCCATGGTGTCACCCACGATGCGGGC
>CAVHNP010000047.1:0-15571 GCA_963637505.1 Prevotella sp. CAG:279 | reverse complement strand
GATGCGGGCTGATTTACGGTAGGGCTGGTTATAGCGAATGCCGAGTTCATGCATATCATAGAGGGTTCTTCTCTGTACCGGCTTCAGGCCGTCACGTACATCCGGAAGCGCCCTGGCTACAATTACACTCATTGCATAATCAATATAGGATTTCTGCATGATCTCAGAAAATTCGGTACGGATAATATCCTCTTCAAATTCTTTTTGTTTTGCCATTTCTTAGCTACTCCTATATAAATTCCTTAACTGTCCGGCTTTCCCCTTTAAACATCAAGTTCCGCATCATTTGCATGCTTATAGATAAATTCCCTGCGGGGCGGAACATCATTGCCCATGAGAAGGGAGGTAACATCGGAGGCCATACGGGCATCTTCAATCTCCACCTTCTTCAGTTTCCTTCTCTTTGGATCCAGAGTTGTTTCCCAAAGCTGATCGGCACTCATTTCACCGAGACCCTTGTATCGCTGCAGGGTAAATTTGCCTGTATGACTTTTTCGATATTTTTCCAAAGCCCGATCATCATAGAGATACTCTTCTTTTCCCTTGGCCGGCTGGGTCTTATAAAGGGGCGGCATGGCAAGATAAACATGTCCCTCATAGATCAGCTCCGGCATAAAGCGGTAAAAAAGAGTCAGAAGCAGGGTGCTGATATGGGCACCGTCAACATCGGCATCGGCCATAATAATGATCTTGTCATAACGGAGTTTGCTGATATCAAAATCATTTCCATAGCCTTCCGAAAAACCGCAGCCGAAGGCATTGATCATGGTTTTGATCTCGGCATTTGCAAGCACCCTGTCAATGGAAGCCTTCTCTACATTCAGAATCTTACCTCGAATCGGAAGGATCGCCTGATAGAGACGGTTTCTGGCCATCTTGGCAGAACCGCCGGCAGAATCTCCCTCTACAATAAAGATCTCGCATTTGCTGTAATCCCTGCTCTCGCAGTTGGCCAGCTTTCCGTTGGAATCAAAGGAAAACTTCTGCTTGGTCAGAAGGTTGGTTTTGGCCTTTTCTTCTGTTTTTCTGATCTTGGCTGCCTTTTCCGCGCATTCAATCACTTTTTTCAGGGTTTCCAGATGCTTGTCAAAATAGAGCTGGATCTCATCGCCGGTTACCTTTGATACCGCCTTGGTTGCATCCTGATTATCCAGCTTTGTCTTGGTCTGTCCTTCAAAACGGGGATCCGGATGCTTGATGGAAATGACGGCTGTCATGCCATTTCGGATGTCTGAACCGGTAAAATTCGCATCCTTTTCCTTGAGAATGCCAAGTTCACGGGCATAAGAATTGATGACAGAGGTAAAGACCGTCTTAAAACCGGTCAGATGGGTACCGCCCTCTGCGTTATAGATATTATTGCAGAAACCGAGAATATTCTCATGGAAATCATTTGTATACTGGAAAGCGGCATCTACATGAATTCCCTCTGCATCCCCGCTGTAATAGATCACATCATGGAGAACCTCGGAATTTTTATTAAGTTCCTTTACAAAACCGATGATTCCATCCGGCTCATGGTAATCTTCGATAATGGATTCTTCTTTTCTTCTGTCTTCGAAATGAATGGAAAGCTTTGGATTCAGATAGGCCGTTTCATGCATACGGCTCATTACTTCATCTTCATTAAAATCCGTGCGGTCAAAAATAGTCGGATCCGGCAAAAAATTAATCTTCGTTCCGCTTCTTTTGCTTCTTCCGATCACCGGAAGCATGCCCTTTTCCAGCTCTAAGGTAGGCGTGCCTTTTTCATAGTGATCATGATAAATATTTCCTTCTCTGCTGATCTCTACATCCATATAGGTAGAAAGGGCATTTACAACAGAAGAGCCGACACCATGAAGACCACCGCTTGTCTTGTAAACGGAATCGTCGAATTTACCGCCGGCATGCAGGGTTGTAAAGACCACTCTGGCAGCAGGGATGCCACTTTTATGAAGATCGACCGGAATGCCTCGTCCGTTATCTTCTACGGTACAGCTGCCGTCCTTTTCCAGGATAACGTCTATATGATCACAAAAACCGGCCAGATGCTCATCCACTGCATTATCTACGATCTCATAGATCAAATGATTCAGGCCTTTTCTGGATACCGAACCGATATACATACCGGGACGCATTCGAACCGCCTCGAGACCTTCCAGAACTGTAATACTTTCTGCATCATAGGATTGTTTTTTTGCCATTTTCACACTCCAAAAAATCAGCTTTCTTCTTCTCTTCTGAGAATATCAAATACGGATACCTGCCCCTTTTCCAAAGCAAGATCAACATATAGAATCTGCTTGGGATGGGGTGCAGACTCCATGGGATTTCCTTCTTCATCGTAGATTGTCCGCACACTGCAGAGCAGATCCTTTCCGTCCGGCTGCATGACCTCAATCTTTTCACCAAGGGAAAATTTATTTCTCTGCGTGATCTTCAAAAGGCCGTCTTCCCTGATCTCTTCCACGAGGCCCAGATAGGTATATCCCTTTACATAGGTATTGGAATCATAGATCTGTGCATCTTCCGTCGGCTTACCGAAGAAAAATCCGGTTGTAAATTTACGATAGGTGCAGCTTGCGATCTGTTTGCGATACCAGTCCATATTCTGCCGGTAAAGATCTTCCGATTCGAGATAGTCATCGATTGCCTTTCGGTAGGTTCTGGCTGTTGTCGCTACATAAAGAGCGGTTTTCATTCTTCCCTCAATCTTCAGGGAATCAATCCCGGCTCCAAGCATTTCAGGCAGATGCTCGATCATGCAAAGGTCTTTGGAATTGAAGATATAGGTGCCTCTCTCATTTTCATAGACCGGCATATACTCGCCCGGTCTTTGCTCTTCCACGATGGAATATTTCCATCTGCAGGGATGGGTACAGGCTCCCTGGTTGGCATCCCTTCCTGCCATAAAATTAGAAAGAAGACATCTTCCCGAATAGGAAATACACATAGCCCCGTGCACAAAGGCCTCGATCTCCATTTCTTCCGGAATATGCTCTCTGATTTCCGCAATCTCCTTAAGGGAAAGCTCCCTTCCGCATACCACACGACTGGCGCCCAGCTGATTCCAGAATAAAAAGGTACCGTAGTTCACGTTATTGGCCTGGGTGCTGATGTGGATTTCGATTTCGGGACAGAGTTTTTTTGCAAGCATAAAAAGGCCGGGATCCGAGATCAGGATCGCATCCGGCTTTACTTCTGCCAGCTCCCGGAAATAGTCCTCCGCCTTCTCCAGATCCTGATTATGAGCCAGAATATTTGCCGTAACATAGACCTTTGTTCCATGTGCATGGGCAAAGGCGATTCCCTCCACCATATCTTCCCTGCTGAAATTCTTGGCAGAAGCCCTTAAGGAGAAGGCTTCTCCTCCGATATAGACAGCATCGGCACCGAAGGTAACCGCTATTTTTAATACTTCAAGATTATTTGCCGGAATTAATAATTCTGTATTTCTCATCTCTCTACCTCTTCAGGGAAAGACTGACACCATCCCCGACAGGGAGAATGACACTTTCCAGATCTTCTTTATGTGTAATCTCATAGAGATATTCCCGCATTCTGGCATGAATGGTTCGATTTCTTCTGCAGACAGCAAAACGGGACTCTAAAATATCCCGATCCTGAAGGACATTATCAGAAACCAGAAGGGAACCTTCATGCATGAGCCGGAAAATATCCGGCAGAAAATGAATATACTGCCCTTTTGCCGCATCCATAAAGATCAGATCATAGCTTCCGTCCAGCTCCTTTAGGATGTCTGCGGCATCTCCCTTCAGAAAGGTGATCTGTTCCTGTCTGCCGGACTTACGAAAGTTTTCTTCTGCAAGGGGAAATCTTTTTTCGTATTTTTCGATGGTGGTAATATGCGCTCCTTCCGGTGCATATTCTGCCATTAGAAGGGCGGAAAAGCCAACTGCGGTTCCGACCTCAAGAATCGACATCGGCCTATGCAGGGTTAATAAGAATCTCAGCAGATTCTGCATCTGCTTACGGATGATGGGAACCTGCTGAGAAAGTGCTTCTTCTTCAATTTTGTTCAAATAAGCTGCATTATCCAAATTCAAAGAATCGAGATAAGTTGACAGTCTTTCATCAATGATCATGTGCCGGAGTCTGTCCCTTCTGAAGTCGTAAGTACTTCCAGTATCTCCTCGGCATTCATCGCCGTATTCAGCTTATAAGTGCCGGGGAGAATGGATGCACCGGAATCAATAAATATTTTACTTTGTGCAAAGAAGATATAGGCATTAGCGATCAATCCCTTATGCTTTAATTCCTTTGCCACAGCCAGATCCGACATACTGCTGCTGATCTGAACCGTGATATCCGTTCCCGAAGCTTCATCATATGCCAGGGGTTCATCTGCGAATATGGTATAAAAGGAAGCATATCCACCGAAGGAAAACAAGGCCAGGAGCAAAAGGATCAGTACCCATTTCAGAAAAATAATATCTTTTCCTTTTTTCTTTTTTCTCTTTTTAGCCATAGCTTATACATTGACTTCCATAATGATCGGAAGGATCATTGGACGTCTCTTTGTCTTTTTCCATACAAAATCACTGAGGGACTGCTTTACGGCAGATTTGATCTTGCCCCAGTCTGTAATATGTTTTGCCATGCAGTCATCCACTGCCTTATCGAGAACAGCCTTTGCTTCATCCATCAGGCTTTCGGATTCTTTTACATAAACGAAGCCTCTGCTGACGATATCCGGACCTGCCAGAATCTCACAGCTGGCAGAGTTAAGGGTCATAGCCACAATAATGATACCGTCCTCTGCCAGATGCTGTCTGTCACGAAGTACGATATTGCCGACATCACCGATCCCAAGACCGTCAATAAAGATATTGCCGACCTGAACCTTATTGACAACCTCTGCTCCGTCCTCGCTGATCTCCAGCACATCTCCGGACTGAAGGATCTTGATATGATCCTTGTCATAGCCAAGTTCATGCACCAGCTTGGCCTGAGCCACCAGATGCTTGTATTCTCCGTGTGCCGGGATGGCATATTTGGGTCTTACCAGAGAATAAAGAAGCTTGATATCTTCCTGGCAGGCATGTCCGGAAACATGCGTATCCTGGAAAATTACCTCTGCTCCCTTTCGGTAAAGCTCATTGATGATCTTTGTTACAGACTTTTCATTGCCCGGAATCGGATTGGAGCTGAAAACAACAAGATCATTTGTCGAAATGGAGAGCTTACGGTGCATATTGAAAGCAATCCTGGACAGGGCTGCCATAGATTCTCCCTGGCTGCCGGTTGTGATCAGAACGATCTTATTGTCCGGATAATTTTTCATTTCTTCAATATCGATCAGGGTATTGTCCGGGATCTGCAGATAACCCAGCTCCGGTGCGATCTCGATGATATTGACCATACTGCGTCCTTCTACGACAACCTTCCTTCCATACTTGCAGGCCGTATTAATGATCTGCTGCACACGGTCTACATTAGAAGCAAAGGTTGCAACAATGATCCTCTTCTCCTGATTTTCATTGAAGATGGTATCTAAGGCCTTACCTACCGTCTTCTCGGACTGAGTAAAGCCGGGACGCTCTGCATTGGTGGAATCACACATCATTGCAAGAACACCCTTTTTGCCGATCTCACCGAATCTGGCAAGATCGATCGCATCTCCGTAAACCGGCGTATAATCCACCTTGAAATCACCGGTATGAACAACGGTACCTGCCGGTGAATAGATTGCCAGGGCTGCCGCATCGGAAATACTGTGGTTGGTACGGATGAATTCCACCCGGAAGCAGCCAAGATTGATGGACTGGCCAAAGTTCACGACTTTTCTTTTGACATTATTGATTAGGTTATGTTCTTTGAGCTTTCTCTCGATCAGGCCAATGGTCAGCTTGGTTGCGTAGATCGGCACATTGATCTCTCTCAGAACATAAGGAATTGCACCGATATGATCCTCATGACCGTGAGTGATAAAAAAGCCCTTTACACGGTCGATATTATCCAAAAGATAGGTAATATCCGGGATGACCAGATCGACGCCATACATATCATCCTCCGGGAAAGCGAGACCGCAATCAACTACAATGATACTGTCATCACATTCAAAGGCGGTAATATTCATTCCGATCTGTTCCAGACCGCCCAGGGGGATGATTCGAAGCTTAGATTTTTTTGTGTTTTTCAAGAATTCCCTCTCTTTCTGTATATACATCAGACCGGACAAGTCCTATATAAATGCTGCATTGTATACCCGCTTATATAAAGCAATATACAAGGCAGCCTATACAGACTCGTCCGGCTTACTTTTACTTATGATTCGATTATCGTATCCTCAAGCATCTCCATGAAAACTTTAGAGATGGCTTCTGCTTCCGCATCATCTTCAACAATCTCGTAAGTACAGCTTTCGTCTTCTGTCTGAATCTGCTTCATGATATAAGCATCAGAATCCTCCGCTTCTTCTACGGTAACAAGAAGATAGGTTGTCCCGCCGATTGTTGTTTCCTCCAGCACATAATAAGAATCTGTTTCTTGGCTGATCGGATCGATAAAATCTATTCTTTCCATTTCTTTTCCTCTATCTGTCAGAATTCAGACGGTCAAGATATGTTTGCAGGATAAAAACAGCCGCTATCGTATCGATCGATTCCTTCCGATGCTCGCGGCGTACACCACTTTCCATCAAAACCCTGTCAGCAGAAATCGTTGTCAGACGTTCATCCTCCAGTTCGACCGGAAGGCCTGTTCTGCGTTCCAGCATGTCCTTGAACTCCAGCGTCTTCTCACAGCGTTCCCCGTAGGTTCCATCCATATTTTTAGGGAATCCAAGAACGATCTTCTCGATCTGATATTCTTCGATCAGCTCTTCGATACGGGCACAGGTCTGACGAAGCTTATTTTCTTTTTTGCGGAAAATCGTTTCCAGTCCCTGCGCTGTCAGACCAAGTCCGTCGCTGACAGCAACTCCTACTGTTTTTGATCCAAAATCTAATCCTAAAATTCTCATGATTATTTATATTTTACGTTGATGTAGGTACGAAGAAGTTCTTCTACGATCTCATCACGTTCCACCTTCATGATCAGACTTCTGGCATTATTATGACTGGTAATATAAGTCGGATCACCACTCATGACATAGCCAACGATCTGGTTTACCGGATTGTAGCCCTTCTCTGTCAAGGCAAGATATACCTTTTTCAGAATATCGCCTACTTCCGGCTCCTGGATTTTATGGATGTCAATAAACTGTGTATGATTCATGTCCTGCATAGTATATATCCTCACACGTTAAAAATTTACAATATTATTCATTATTTTAGCGTATTTAATCTTATAAGTAAAGATAATCGCCCTCATTCTGCAAAATTCCGCTGACTATCTCTCCGGGTCTGCCTTCGGCATGCACATATAAATATTCCTTGGTATGACCGAACCCATTTTCCTCGATCAAAACAGAAACCTCTTTACCGATATGTGCATCTTCATAGGCTTTCTTTTGCTTTTCCGTCAGAGCAAGCAGTCTGGCACTGCGCTCGCTTTTGATCTTTTTCGTGTTTTGTCCCGGCATAGAGGCTGCTTTGGTTCCCTTCCTCACAGAATAGGGAAAAACGTGGATCTCATAAAAGGCCAGCTCTTCCATGAAGCGATAGGTTTCTTCAAACTCCTCTTCCGTCTCTCCCGGAAAGCCTGTAATGATATCCGTTGTCAGTGCCGGATTACCGAAATACCTTCTTAGAATTTCGCAAATAGCAGAAAACTCTTCTGTACTATAATGGCGATTCATTCTTTTCAAAACAGAATCCGATCCGCTTTGAAGGGAAAGATGGAAATGGGGGCAGAGCTTCGTCAAAGAAGACAGTGCCTTAGCAGTTTCCTCTGTAATAAAGTTCGGTTCGATCGAACCAAGCCGGACTCTGTCTATTCCATCGATTCTTTCTATTTCCTTCAGAAGGCTGATCAGATCAGTATCCAGATCCTGTCCGTAGCTGGTCAGATGGATCCCGTCTAAAACAACTTCCTTCGTTCCGTTTTCGGCAAGCTCCCTGATCTGGGAGATAACCTCCTCTGGCTGACTGCTTCGAATTCTTCCTCTTACATAGGGAATGATACAGTAGGAACAAAAACGGTTGCAGCCATCCTGAATCTTCAGAAAGGCTCTTGTATGATCTCCGGAAACATGGATCGGTAGGGACTCATAAGCCACTTCTTTATTAATATCAATTTTAGAATAGATCTTGCCTTCTTCCTTTCGGAAGCGGTCGATCAGCTCGAGAAGGCGGCCTTTTTCATTATTTCCGATATAAATATCGACTGCATCATCCTCTTCTCCAGTCAGCTTGGCTGACTCTACATAGCAGCCGGCTGCGATTACGATCGCCTCCGGATTCAGCCTTTTTGCCCGATGCAGCATCTGTCTGGATTTGCGGTCTGCAATCTGCGTTACCGTACAGGTATTGATCACATAGACGTCTGCTTTTTCAGAAAAATCGACGATCTCATAACCGTCCTTTTCCAGGATCTCCCGCATGGCCTCTGTTTCGCAGGCGTTGACCTTACAGCCTAAATTACGAAGTGCGGCACTTCTCATCTTAATTCAATAACCTCTTCTTCCTTATCTGCTTCCTTTTCTTCCGCAAAAGTTTTTACCTCCCTGACTTCCGTTTCGGTAACGATCAGGGTCTGTGTGCTGTCGATTGCCTCCTGATACAGGGCATCGATCTTTTCGGAAAGCTTCAGCTCGGATTTACGGATGACTTCTACCTTCGGCTTTGTTACCGGATGCTTGGCTACAAAGATGGTACAACAATCCTCATAGGGCAGGATGGAGGTCTCATATGCACCGATCTTCTCTGATCTTTCAATGATCTCATTTTTATCGAAACCGATCAGAGGTCTGTAAACCGGCAGGGTGCAGACATCATTGGTGCAGGCAAGAGACTGCATGGTCTGGGAAGCAACCTGAGCAATGCTCTCACCGGTTACCAGACCAAGACTGCCCCCTTCCTTGGCAAAATGTTCTGCGATCCGCATCATATAACGGCGCATGATGATCGTCAGTTCGTCATGGGGGCATTTGTCATAGATATAAAGCTGAATATCCGTAAAGTTAACGATATTCAGATAAATCGGTCCTGCATATTTTGAAATGATCTTTGCCAGATCGATCACCTTTTCCTTGGCTCTTTCGCTGGTATAAGGCGGCGCATGGAAATAGGTGGCATCAATCTTGCATCCACGTTTGGCGATCATATAGCCTGCAACCGGGGAATCGATACCGCCGGAAAGAAGCAGCATGGCTTTTCCGCTGGTACCAACTGGCATACCGCAGGGACCTGGAATGATCTTGGAATAGATACAGATCTGTTCCCGAACTTCTACATATATCTTTTCATCCGGATGATGAACATCTACATGGGTATTCGGAAAGGCATCCAATACCTTTTCTCCGATAAAGGCATTGATTTCCATAGAATCCATAGGATAATTTTTTCTGGCTCTTCTGGCGTTTACCTTAAAGGAAAAGTCAGGATTTTCTCCATAGGTTTCCCGAATAAAGGCAACCACATCCTTTCCCAGCTGTTCGCTGCCCTGATCTTCTGTCAAAAGAACCGGACAAATACCTACAATACCGAATACGGTCTGCAGCTGAGCGATGACCTCTTCCGGATCAAAGTCCTCTTCCAGGGCTTCTACATAGATTCTGCCCTGTTCTCTTCTGACCGTGAAGCGGCCTTCTGCCTTCTTCAGGGCATATTTTATCTGACGAACAAGAGCTTCTTCAAACATTTTTCGGTTCTTTCCCTTGATCGCAATTTCTCCGTATTTAATCAGAAATGCCTGGTACATAATTTTTCTCCTTCTTAATGCCTTGCATATCTGCGCAGCTGCGGCAGTAATTCCTTCAGTACAGCAAGGGTGTAGTCCAGCTCCTCCCTGCTTGTTTCCATATTAAAACTAAATCTGACAGTAGATTCTAAGAGGTCTTTTCGAATACCGATGGCGGATAAGGTTGCCGAAGGCGCTCTCTTATGAGAAGAGCAGGCAGAACCCGCAGAAACAAAGATATTCTTTTCCTCCAGACTATGAAGAAGAACCTCTGACCGAATGCCTTCAAAGCTTACACTGACGATCTGGGGAGCTGCATTCCTTCCGGATGGGCCGTTTACATAGCAGCCATCCAGTTTTTCGATTTCTCCCGTGAAGTAATCGCGAAGCTCATATAAGCGATCGATCTTTTCTTCAAAATTCTCGTAGCTTTCTTTGACTGCCTGTCCCAAACCGGCTACCCCGGGCACATTTTCTGTTCCGGATCGCATACCATCCTGCTGGCCGCCGCCTAGGATCAGAGGATTTACCTTGGTTTTTTCCCTGATATAGAGGAAGCCGACTCCTTTCGGTCCGTGAATCTTATGTCCGCTGACAGACAAAAGATCAATGCCGGCCTTTTTCGGTCTAATCTGAAATTTACCGAAGGACTGAATCGCATCTACATGAAAAACAACAGAAGGATTACTCTTTTTGATCAATTTTCCGATCTCTTCCAGAGGCTGAACGGATCCGATCTCATTATTGACATGCATAACAGAAACCAGAATGGTATCCTCTGTCATCAGTTCCTCCAAGGCTTTCAGATCCACAATACCCTTGTCATCCACCGGAATATAGGCAACTTCAAAGCCCTGCTCTTCCAGAAAACGAACTGCGTTTCCAACGGAGGGATGTTCGATCGGTGTGGTAAGCACTCTCTTACCCAGGCGTTTATTGGCCATTGCCGTTCCGATCACGGCAAGATTGTTGGATTCTGTTCCGCCGGAGGTAAAGATAATCTCCTTGGGAGATACCTTCAGACTGCCGGCAATGATCTCTTTGGCCTCTTTGATATATTTTTCGGCGTCAAACCCCTTGCTGTGCATGGCGGAAGGATTTCCGTAGTCAATTTGATACACCCGGATCATTTTATCCAGCACGCTGTCAGAAATCCGCGTGGTAGAGGAATTATCAAGGTAAGCTTCCATTTTTATTCTCCAAATCTATGATAAAAGTTCTATATGATACATCAGAATCGATAAGGCGGTCAGACCTGCCGTTTCCGTTCGAAGGATCCTGCTGCCTAAAGAAATAATCCTGCCGCTTTTTTCGGCCTCCTCAATTTCTTTCGGATCATAGCCGCCCTCCGGGCCGATAAAAATACCGATCGAATCTCCCTTTTGGATTTCTTCCAGAATCTCTTTTGTCTCCTGCATGCCTCTGGCATGTTCATAGGGAAGCAAAATCCGGTCAAGCTCTTTTGCATAAGCCAGAGCCTCGGGAAAGGACATGATGTCATGCACCCGAGGAAGAATGCTCCTTTTCGACTGCTTTGCTGCTGCCTGGGCAATCGCCTGCCAACGGCTGACCTTTTTCGCAGCTCTTTTCTCATCCAGCTTTACGACGCAATTTTTCATGGAAACCGGAACGATCTCAGCAGCGCCGAGTTCGACAGCCTTTTGGATGATCAGCTCCATTTTGTCACCCTTGGGAAGACCCTGAAAGAGAACGATCCGTGAGGAAAGCTCCGCATAGTCATCTTCCATGTCCTGAATTCTGGCATAGATCGCATCTTCTGCCACTTCCTCGATCAGGCAGAGATAAGCGCCGCCCGATCTTCGGCAGACCCGTATCTCATCGCCCTTCTTTTTACGCAGAACATGTTTCAGATGCCGGCATTCTTCTCCTTCGATCTTAACCAGCCCCTCTGCAAAATTTTCATCTTCAGCAAAAACCTGATCCATAGCTTTTCCTTATCTCATACTCTTCATCTTTATCTTGCAGGTCTGGCGGTAACGCTGACCCATTCACCCTGATGGCCGACCGAAACAATCTCAAAACCGGCTTTTTTCAGTGCCTCTTTGACTGCTTCTTCCTTAAAATCTATGATACCGGAAGTGATCAGAATACCATCTTCCTTTACCGTTCCGTAAAGTGCATCCGCCATAGGAATGATAATGTCTGCCAGAATATTGGCAACCACCACATCATACTTGTGGTATCCGACCCTATCCCTCAGCTCCTGGTCACTGGTCAGATCTCCCGCATAAAAGCTGCCTTCCTCTGCCTTTAAATGATTCACAGAAAAATTCTCTGCTGTAGAGGTCATGCAGTTTACATCCACATCCGTACCGGTTACATGGACAGCTCCCAGCTTTAAGGCAACAATAGAAAGGATACCGCTTCCGCAGCCGACATCAAGAACCTGGCTCTGATTGGTGATATAGTTCTGCAACTCCCGAATACAGAGCTGGGTCGTTTCGTGCTTTCCTGTTCCGAAAGAAGAACCGGGATCAATCTCAATAACGGTTTTTGCCTTATTTTCTTCTTCAATCTCTTCCCAGGTCGGTTTGATCAGAATATCGTCAATGGTAAAGGAATGAAAATATTCTTTCCAGTTATTCATCCAATCCAGATCTTCTGTTTCGGACTCTGTGATCCTACCTGCTCCCACATTGACAAAAAGTCTCTGTTCCTCGATTCCTTCCCGAACCTTTTCCAGGATTTCGCTATGATCTTCATCTGCATCCAGATAAAAGCTAACCTTACTTAAGCCCTGATCAGGCGGAAGCTCAGGCGGAAAATCGATAAACATTGCCGTTGTATCTTCCGAAGAAAGAGGGACATTATCGTCGATCTCAATACCCTCGATGCCGATCTCATCCAGCATGGCACTTAAAAATTCCTCTGCTTCCGTTGTTGTATCTATGGTATATTTTTTCCATTTCATATGATTTTCTACTCTTTCTATTTTTCAAAGACAAATAAGTGCGACTTTAACGATCACTCATCCTCTATTGCTTGGTCAAAGCTGCTGCCGGCTGCACTCAGGGGAAGAAAAGAATCATCTTCTGCCAGCATATAGACTTCCTTTCGGATGATTTGATAAGCCAAGGGATCGTATTCCCTGCCGCAAAAACGATAGAGACTTTCCATAAAAAGCTTTACATTCAGACTTTTTCCGCTTGCAGAAGCCAGGCAAAAGCGTAGTCCTGTCGTTTCATACCTGTCGTCCGCTTCCGGACAAAAGCATTCCGCCGAATAGATCAGGGGTCTGATATCTGTCAGCTTTTCGCTTTTCTTTGTTTTCTTTAGAATCTCTATCTCCTTTTGTGCCAGAAATTCGTCCAGCTTTTCTGCCAGCAGCTCCTCTGCTGCCGGAAGTTCATGTCCCTTACGGAAAAGAAGCTCATAATCCGTAGCTGCGGTAACTGTCATCGCCTTTTTTGCTGTATCCGGTAAAAGAACATAGTCCGTCACCCGGATTCCTTCCGCCATAACAGCGTTCAGATTGGCCATTGCCTCCTCGGAGGAAGGACTACTATGAAGCTGCATATCGAAATATTCCGCATCCGATTCCATGCCAACACCAAGGGGTGAAGCAAAAGACATGATCTGATGGGGAGAATATCCTTCGGAATAGCAAATGTCGACATTTGCCCGTCGATTCGCCTTTTGAAAATAACGCATCATGTCCAGGTGTCCGACATATTTGACCGGTCCGTGTTTTGAGAACTTAACCCTAATTTTCAAAGCAGACACCTCCTCCATATTTTGCCGCACCGCATCCGCTGCAGGCTGCCCGGCAGTTTGGCGTTACTTTTTCTGCATTCGCATTTTCCCATTCTCTCCAGAGGAAAGACTTGCTGACACCGCAATCAATAAAGTCCCAGGGGAAGAGCTCCTCTTTTTTCCTTTCTCTTGTCGTATAGAAAGCAAAATTCAGGCCGCATTCCTCAAAGGCCTCAACCCATTTGTCATAGTCAAAATATTCCGCCCAAGCATCATAAATACAGCCTTTTTCATAGGCTTTTAAAATCGCCTGTCCCATTCTCCGATCTCCACGGGCAAGAACTCCTTCCAGCTGTGCGGTATCAGACTCATGCCAGTGATAGGTGATGCTGCGTTGATTCAGCTGTTGTTTTAAGGCCTCCGCAACGGCATGAGACCGATCCAGGAACTCCTGGGGTTCCAGCTGCTTTGCCCACTGGAAAGGCGTAAAAGGCTTGGGCACAAAGAAGGAGGTTGCCATCGTGATCGCAATTCTTCTCTCCCGCTTTTCTTTCGGAATTTCATAATAGCGTTCGGCAATCTTCTCCGCCAGTTCCGGGATTGCCTTGGCATCCTCATCCGTCTCTGTCGGCAGACCCAGCATAAAGTAAAGCTTCACCTTATTCCAGCCGCTCTCAAAGGCAAGACCGGCGCCATTTAAAATATCCTCTTCGGTCAGGCCCTTATTGATCACATCTCGCATTCTCTGGGAGCCCGCCTCAGGTGCAAAGGTAAGGGAACTCTGATTGACTCCCTTTACTCTCTTCATCAGTTCCAAAGCAAAGGCATCAATACGAAGAGAAGGCATGGAAAGCTCAATCCTCTGCTTTTTCAGATCATCCAGCATAAAATCGATGATCTCTTCCAATTCCTTATAGTCACTGGTACTTAGGGAAACCAGGGAGATTTCCTCATGGCCTGTATTTTTCAGCATTTGAAGAGAAAGTTCCTTCAGCTTTTCTACGTTCTTTTCCCGGTTCGGCCGGTAGATCATGCCCGCCTGGCAAAAACGACAGCCTCGGATACAGCCACGCTGAATCTCCAGCATAACCCTGTCCTGGGTTGCCTTAATAAAAGGAACAACCGGCTTTTCCGGATAATAAACCTGATCAAAATCCGTTACCACAACCTTTTTGACCTTCTTCGGAACGCCGGGACAGACCGGCTCAAAAGAAGCCAAAGTACCGTCTTCTTTGTATTTGTCCTCATAAAGGGAAGGAGCATAGATGCCCGGAATTGAAGCAGCCTTGAGAAGAAATTCCTTCCGGCTCATTCCGCTTTTCTTTTTTTCTTTGTAGAGATCCAGAAGAGGATCATAACTGATCTCTCCTTCTCCGATATAGAAGAGATCAAAGAAATCCGCAATCGGTTCTGTATTATAGGTACAGGGACCTCCTCCGATCACGATCGGCATATCCTCTCCCCTGTCCTTTGCGAGAAGGGGAATCTGTGCCAGATCCAGGATCTGCAGAATATTGGTATAGCACATCTCATACTGGATCGTGACGCCCAGAAAATCGAAATCCTTAACCGGGCTTTGTGACTCTAAGGCGAAAAGGGGAATCTTCTTCTCCCGCATGATCTTATCCAAATCCACCCAGGGAGAATAGACTCTTTCACAGGCGACATCCTCTCTCTGGTTAAACATTCCATATAAGATCTGAATCCCAAGATGAGACATTCCAATCTCATATACGTCAGGAAAACACATACAAAAACGAATGTCTACCGTGGAGGGATCCTTATATATACTGTTAATTTCATTTCCGATGTATCGATCCGGCTTATCGAGAGTCATCAGAATCTCATCCGGCAAAAAGGTACTTTGCATGAAATCTCCGCTTACTTCTAGTTATGCATACGATTAGAAACTTACACTAATAGCGTATTATAACATAAGACCTCCTGGTTACGCTATTAGAAAATGGTAGAACATTATCGTTTGGGATTAGATGATTAATGAAAATGAGAAATGGCCGAGAGTGATTCTGCCGGATCTAAAACACGCTCTCGCTCGGGGAAAAACCCAGCA
>CAVHNP010000046.1:0-17866 GCA_963637505.1 Prevotella sp. CAG:279 | reverse complement strand
GCATCTGCTGGGTTTTTCCCCGAGCGAGAGCGTGTTTTAGATCCGGCAGAATCAGTCTTGGCCTTTTACTGTATATTCATTCACATTCAGCTAACTCCGGTAATCAAGGAAACCAGAGGAATCGTGATAACAGACAGAATGGTAGTCAGGGCAACTGCCTTGGAAGCGACCGAATAATCTCCTCCATACTGGAGAGCCAGCATGGGTGAAATGGCAGCGACAGGGGTTGCGACCATGATAAGGAAAATGCTTCGCAGCATGGGATCGGAGATCAGTGTCTTGATAATGAACATGGCAATGATTGGAATGACCAGCAGCTTGACAGCGGAAAAAGCCAGAAGGCGCAGGTCGGTAAAGAGTGATTTTAAGTCAATATTTACCAGGGTGGTTCCGATGACGATCATGCTGAGGGAGACCGTTACATTGGCCAGATTAGAAACGGTAGTCTGGACAAAGGCCGGCATATGAATATGGAAGAGAGCAATGATCAGGGTCAGAACAGAAGCAATGCTTCCGACATTGAGCATTTGTTTTAAGTGGATTTTCCTTTTATCGGGATTGCTTTGCATGCAGTTCACCCCGTAGGTGTAGACAAGAATATTAAAAGGAATTCCGAAGATGGAGGCGTAGAGCAGAGCCTCTGAGCCGTAGAGGGCGCTGATCAGGGGGATTCCCATAAAACCGATATTGGAAAAAACGATCATAACATGGTAGGCACCACGGTTCTTTTTTTCTACGCCCAGAAGAGCGGTGACGGGATAGGCAATCAGGATCATGATCAGATAGAAGATGACAGAGATGCCAAAGAGACGAAGGAGAAAGAGAGGATCCACGGCTTCTTCCCTGGTTACGCTGGCAGAGAGGATAAGGGCCGGATTGAAAATATTGACGATCAGCCAGGAGAGGCTGCCTGAGCCGGCATCATCGATCACATTGGCTTTTCTGACACCATATCCGATCAGCATAAAGATAAAAAGGGCAAGCATTTGTTGTAAAAGTATCATGGGATCTCCTTTCTTTGTTCTTATATTTGATTGAGAAATTGACTAGGAAAGCGGGCAGTTCTGAGGAAGGAAGTAAAAAATATCATGATAAAAAGGCGGGAGCTTCCCGCCTTTTCACCTACTACCCGTCTGTTAGCAGAACACGCTATAAGCTTGTAAATTTATTATAATATGCGGCAAAAACAGGGGCAAGCAATAGTTTTTAAATTGACAGCCGGAAAAATGCGTGTTATATTACATATAGAACAAAGAAAAAGTAGGAGTATGCCGTCAGAGAAGGAAGTCTTATTCCGGATGTCAGGCATAAGAAAGGAGGCCTTTGCATGAGCACAAAGAGAGACTATTATGAAGTTCTTGGCCTGAGTCGTAATGCAGATGATGCAGCGATCAAAAAGGCCTTTCGTAAGCTTGCCAAAAAGTATCACCCCGATACCAACGGAGATGATCCGAAGGCAGCTGAAAAATTCAAAGAGGTAAATGAAGCCTATGAGGTTTTAAGCGATAAAGAAAAAAGAAAACAGTATGATCAGTTTGGTTTTGCAGCCTTTGATCAGTCAGGCACTGCTTACGGTAACGGCGGCGGTCAGAGCTGGAAGGGAGGTACAGGAGGCGGCTTCTGGAGAAGCGGCAGCGGTCCGAACGGCAGCCAGTACAGGGAATATCATTACAGCGGAGGAGATGCTGCGGACTTTGATGATATTCTGAAGAATATGTTCGGAGGCGGTCAGAAGAGCGGCGGCAGATACAGCAGCTTTTTCGGCGATGACTATGGAAACGGTTTCCGGGGCTTTGGCGGTGGAAGCGGTTTTCAGTCAGGCAAGGGTCAGGATATCACAGCGGAGATCACGGTTGACTTTGAGGATGCACTTTACGGAGCGGATAAGAATATCAGTCTGCAGGATGAGAGCGGCAGGAGACAGAGCTATCAGGTTCATATTCCGGCCGGAATTGAATCCGGTAAGAAGATCCGTCTGCAGGGCAAGGGGCATCCCGGGACAAATGGTCAGGCCGGAGATCTTTACCTGGAGGTTACGGTAAAGGAGAGCCCGGTCTATGAGAGAAAGGGGCAGGATCTCTATTTTACGGCAAGAATCCCCTATACCAGTGCGGTGCTCGGAGGCGAGGAAGTCATCAAAACCCCCTACGGAAATGTCAAATGCAGGATCCGGGAAGGCACAGTCCCCGGTTCGAAGATCAGGCTGAAAGGAAAGGGAATGCCCTCCATGAAAAATCCCCAGCAGCATGGGGATGCCTATGTGACCATAGAAATCAGCCAGCCGGGCTATATGAGTCCGGCTGCAAAACAGAAGCTGCGTGAATTTCAGCAGGCGATGGGTGAAAAGAGAGCCTATCAGTAAGGACTGCATGACAATTGAATAGAAGAATCATTACAGGTTTTGTTGCTCTTTTTTGGAATAAGAGTGGCAAGACCTGTTTTTCTTTGCTATAATATCAATTTAGTGAGTTAAACTTTAGAAGCTTAAAGAGGAAAAGCAAATGAAAAAGACACAGAGAATTACCGGACATACGGAATTGATCGGACTGATTGCCAATCCGATTCGTCACAGCAAATCACCGATGATGCATAATACGGCTTTTGAGGCGCTGGGATTAGACTATGTCTACCTGGTATTTGAGGTAGATAATGACAATCTCGAAGATGCGGTAACTGGGCTGAAAGCACTCGGCGTGAGGGGCTTTAATGTTTCCATGCCCAATAAAGGACCAATCATGCAGTATCTGGATGAGATCCTGCCGGCAGGAGAGCTTTGTCAGGCAGTGAATACCGTTGTCAATGAGAATGGAAGGCTGATCGGAACCAGCACGGACGGAAGCGGTTACATGGCAGCCTTAAAAGATCAGGGGATCGATATCATCGGAAAGAAGATCACCCTCTTAGGTGCCGGAGGTGCAGCGACGGCCATCGCCATGCAGGCCGGCTTAGACGGAGTAGCAGAGATTTCTATCTTTAACCGTCAGGATGAATTCTGGGAGAGGGCAGTGGAAAATGCCGAGAAGTTGAATGCGAAGACCGGCTGCAAGGCGAAGGCTTATCCTTTAGAAGATTTGGACCTCCTGAAAAGGGAAATCGGGGATTCTGTTCTTTTGGCAAATGCGACTTCCTGCGGCTTTGGTGACCAGAAGGACTTATGCCCGATTCCGGATAAAAGCTTTCTGAGAAAGGATCTGATCGTTACGGATGCAATCTACATGCCGGATCAGACAAAGCTTCTGGAGATGGCCGAGGAGGTCGGCTGCCGGAATATGAATGGGATCGGCATGATGCTCTATCAGGGGGCGGCTGCTTTTGAAATGTGGACCGGACAGAAGATGCCGATCGATGCTGTGAAAGAAGTGATATAAGGATAAGTAAATAGGAATAAGAAAAAATGTTATGGAGGAGAAAGTGTGAAAGTAGTAAAGTGGCTCGATAACTACCTGGAGGAATTCCTGCTGGTCCTTCTGCTGATCGGTATTTCGGCAGTCATGGACATTCAGGTAATCTGCAGATATGTTTTCAATTATTCATTGTCCTGGTCGGACGAACTGACAAGATATTTTCTGGTATGGTCCTGTTTTCTCTCTGTCAGCTATTGTGTGAAAAGGAGGATTTCCATCAAGATCAAGCAGCTGCAGGAGGTTTTTCCGGAAAGCATACAGGCCTGGATCAGAATCCTGAGGCATACCATCGTGTTTGCTTTTTGCCTTCTGATGATTCCTTATGCTCTGACCTATGTGCAGCAGGCAGTAAGCAGCGGGGCAAAAAGTGCCGCCCTTCTGCTTCCCATGTATTATATTCAGTCGGCACCCCTGGTTTGCTTTATTCTTCTGGCCATCCGTGTTGCACAGGCCTGGATCAGGGAATTTAAGACAACCTTTCTTTTCCATAAAAGACAGGAAGCGAAAGGGGTAAGCGGAAAGGAGGAGAGAAAATGACAATCTGTATCATGCTCTTATTTGTCCTTCTGCTCTGCCTGGCAGTGCCGATCGGTATCGCGGTAGCGGTTACATCTATGCTGCCTTCTCTTATGACCGACTCCTTTACGGTGTCCGGTGTTTTTATTTTAAGATCTATGGTCGGTGGTATTAACCAGACGACCCTTCTGGCAATTCCCCTCTTTGTTTTGTCCGGAATCATTATGGCCAGAGGCGGAGTATCGAGAAAATTATTCGATGTTTTTGCTTATTTCATCGGAAAGAAAACAGCCGGCATTCCCTGTGCCGTGGTCATTACCTGCCTCTTTTTCGGGGCAATCTCCGGATCGGCTCCGGCAACAGTGGCAGCGGTTGGATCCATGACGATTCCGGTTATGCTGAATATGGGCTATGACAAGAAGTTTGCGGTATCTCTTGTTGCGGTAGCCGGCGGACTGGGCGTTATCATTCCGCCATCAATCCCCTTTATTCTTTACTCTCAAGCGGCAGGCGTATCTGTTTCCGATATGTTTATCGCAGGCGTGATCCCGGGCTTTATGATCGCCTTTGTTTTGATGGGCTATGCATTTTATTACTGCAAGAGACATGGGGAGGACAAGGAAGCCATTGCCCGTGTGGTAGATGAACTGCATAAGCAGTCCTTCGGAAAGGTATTTGTCCACTCCATTTGGGCGCTTCTGACCCCGGTCATCATTCTGGGCTGTATTTATACTGGTGTAACCTCTCCGACAGAGGCGGCTGCCATCGCGGTTCTCTATTCCCTGATCATTTCTCTTTTTGTTTATAAGACCTTAAAATTCGAGGAACTTTGGGGAATCATGGTAGAGTCTGTCAGAACCTTTGCCCCTATCCTCTTTATTCTGGCGGCTTCGGTTGCCTTCAGCCGGATCCTGACTTTGATGCAGGTTCCCCAGAGCGTTTCAAGCTGGCTGGATGAGAGCTTTTCCAATAAGCTGATCCTGCTTCTGGTGATCAATATCATCCTCCTTTTTGTAGGTATGATCATGGATACGACACCAGCTATCATGATCCTGACGCCGATCCTGCTGCCGGCCTGCACGGCCTTTGGCATCGATCCGATTCATTTCGGTATCATTATGGTTGTAAACCTGGCGATCGGTTTTGTGACCCCTCCGATCGGTGTCAATCTCTTTGTTGCTTCCTCCTTGTCGGATGTACCGGTGATGGAAGTGGCAAAGAAGGCAGTGCCGATGATCGTTTTGGATTTTGTTGTCCTGCTGATCCTGACCTATATTCCGCAGTTTTCAACAATATTGATCAAGTAAGGAGGAGCGAATATGAAAAAAAGAAAGAGAATCCTATCCGCCCTTCTTGGTCTGGGGCTTCTGGCAGGAAGTCTGACCCTTTGCGGATGCGGAGAGGAAAATGGAGAACAGACCTATGCCTGGGTACTGGCAACGGCAAGTCCGGCAGATACGGTAACCGGCCTCTATGCAGAAAAGTTTGCAGAAGAAGTCAATAGTCTTTCCGGGGGAGAAATGAAGGTGCAGGTTTATCATAATTCGACCCTGGGTGGAGACACGGAGCTTTTGGAATCGGTTCAATGCGGAGACATTCCCTTTGTTGTGCAGAATACGGCACCGGAGGTAAGCTACCTGCCCCGCCTGGCCCTCTTCGATCTGCCCTGTGTTTTTGATGATCTGGATCAGCTGCATGAGGTTCTGGATAATGAAGATTTTATGGAGAGTATCAATGAGATCTATTCCGAGGGCGGCGTTCGTCTGCTGGGTATGGCAGATCAGAATTTCCGTGTCATGACTTCTAATGTGAAGATTGAGAAGATGGAGGATTTCAAGGGAATCAAGATCCGTACCATGGAGAATTCCTATCATATGGCCTTCTGGCAGGCGCTTTCTGCCAATCCGACACCGATGGCTTTTGCCGAGCTTTATGTCGGACTGGAGCAGAATACGGTGGATGCCCAGGAAAATCCCTATGAAGTTATTGTATCCAATAAATTCTATGAGGTGCAGGACTATGTGATCGAGACCAATCACCTGCCCCATCTGCTGGCCCTGATCACAAATGATGACTTTTATCAGAATCTGACAGAGGAGCAGAAGGAAATCATTGAGGAAGCAACGAAGCTGGCAACAGCCTATGCAAGAGAGCAGGCAGCAGAAAGAGCGGATTCCAAGATTGAGGAGATTGAAGAAGGAGGAGCGGAAATCGTTCCAATTTCCGAGGAGCTGCGCAGCCAGATGAGACAGGCTTCGACAGAGCTTTATGAAGAGATCCGCGAGGAGGTAGGAGATGACAGTCTCTTCTTTACCTATTGCGGAAATGTATATGATGGGACGACCATGAAATAAAAAAGAATATGGCTTACGAAAAGCAGGCAGCATTTAAGCTTCGGAGCAGAGAAATTCTGGGAGGGGCTTGGAGGCTGCCTGTTTTTGCAGGAAACCAAAATTTTTCTTAGAAATTAGTATTCGAGTCGATAAGCATATTTCATGGTAGTGGAGTTATGTAGTACTAGATTATTTGCAAGCCGTGTCGCGAAGGCCGAGATGTTCTGCCCAGGATCAAAAACCGTTGGGAAGCCCTCAGTGCTTAGCAAGAGGCACATGGTACATGTGTCTCGAGCTTAGCACTGCTAGGAGCTTCCCTCGAGCGAGAGCGTGTTTTAGATCCGGCAGAATCATTCTCGGCCTTTTGTTTGGTTGTTATCAACAAATCTTGTCCTATGCACAACTAGTGAGTTGTAAATCGTGCTTTAGTATTTGTCATTCTGCCTGAAGTAATCGGATATAATAAAGGAAGAAGTAGAAAAAGTGCACAAAAACAGGAAAAGGAGGAAAGGGATTTTGAGTAAAAAGTTCAGCCCGGAAGAGCTTCTGCGAAGATGGGAAGACCAAAGGGAGATCAAAAATCTCATGGGGCGTCTGTCTCAGGATTATACGCTGAAGGAAGAGCGGTCCATGTATGAAAAGTACTGGAGCAAGCGGAAGGATGTCTGCCTGGGCATTAACAGTGGCTGGTTCACGGGACCGGAAAATGTCGCAGCCTATTATGCGGATCAGGATAAGAGAATCTGTCTGGAGAGCAGACTGATCGCCAAGGCTTTCCCCAAAAATCTGGATGGAAAAACGGAGGAAGAGCTGCATGGCGTGGGCATGATGACCTACCGCCCGGTGGATACGCCGGTAATCGAATTATCTGAGGATGGAAAAACAGCCAAGGGACTTTGGTCGATCAGAGGCTCTTATTCGATTCTTACGGAAGGCGGCCCCCAGGGAATCTGGGAATGGGGCTGGTTTGCCCTTGATTTTATCCGGGAAGAGGAAGAATGGAAGATCTGGCATATGCAGTATTTGAAGGAGATCGACAGACCCTGTGGCAGTAAGTGGACAGGCTCGAAAAAGGAATACGAGGCACTTGCAGAGTTTGCGGAGATAAAGACATATGAGCCGCTGAAGCCGAATCTTCCCCAGACCCTTCGTCAGACCTGGAGTCCGGAGCGTCAGTTTACGCCGTCTCCGAGAATGCCGGAGGCCTATGATTGCTTCGAAAATACGTTCAGCTATGGCGTTTGAAGGGAGGTAAAGGATGAGCAAAATATTTACGGAAGAAGAGCAGCTGATTCGTCTTTGGGATAAGGAAGAAGTCATCAAGACGATGAATCGCCACAGCTACTATATGTCAAATGAAATGAGAGAAGAGGAGCTGGAGACTCTTTGGGTGAAGAAACCGGAACATCAGAAGACCGCCTCTTTGGGTGTTAATACGGGTTACTATACGGGCATGGAGGAAATCCACAAATATTATGTGGATTATCGCAAAGAGCAAAGAGAAGCTTTGTTGAAAACTTACCTGGAAAAGGATCCCTCCTTATCGGAAGCGGATCTGGGAATCGGCTCCTGTAGCATGCATACAGCAACAACACCTTTGGCCTATATTTCCGATGATGGGAAAAGTGCCCAGTATCAGGGTTATCGTGCCGGCATGCAGTGCAAAGGAAAGGCCGACGGAGAGGCGGATTGCTATATGGATCTGGGACTGATTCACTGTGATCTGCTCAAGGAGGATGGCGTATGGAAAATCTGGCACCTTGAGCTGGAAAGAGACCATACCTTTACCGTTGCGGAAAATTATGCAAAGCAGGAGGCAGATCCTGCCTGGCCGGATCCCCTCTCAGAGGATTTCGGAGAGCCGACAGTGAAGCGGACGGTTTATGATCCCTTCTTCGGCTGGGAATATATGTTCCAGGATATGCCCCGTCCCTATGAGACAATGACGGATGAAAGAAGCTACGGACCAAAGGGACAGCTCGGAAAACCTTATTACGAGAGAGATCCCAGATAAGGAGGCAGGATATGAATAAAAAATTAAGCTTTAGCGAGCGCCTCCACAATGCGGTTGCCAGTCAGACCGTGGAGGAATATAAGGCAAGACATGCTTATCTGCATGGAGTAGGTTATTCCAGAGAAGAGTGGGATTACATGTGGATGAAGAGCAAGAATACAACCTGGGCCCATCAGTTCGGCCGTATGGTTGGCTATGAAGAGGTTTATTTTAACAGTGTAGGACATATGGACACTATGTGTGCCCGTTCCTATTCCGAGACGATCAAGAAATTCCCCCAGTATATGGGACATGATATCCGTTCCTCGGGAAGCAGCGGTGTGCATGTTCTGGCATCCGATGTCATCGAGGTGGCAGAAGACGGTAAGAGTGCAAGAGCTTCCTATCTGACACCGGGAACCTTGACCGGACCGGTCGGCTTTGATAATGTGCACCGTGGCGGCGTCTGGCTTTGGGAACGTTATGGATCGGAATTCGTCTATGTAGATGGAAAATGGCAGTGGTTCCACGAGCAGGTTTGCCCGGATCTGGCCGGCGATTATGATGCCGGAAACTGGGCACATAACCGCTATATGGACTTTATCGAAAGTGATTGTACGGTCGGAGAGTTGGGCGGACGCCCGGCCAAGCTGACAGAGCCGGGGCTTTTCCATAGGGATTATACCGTTGTCCAGACCGTTCAGAATACAGTGCCGGCACCGAAGCCCTATCAGACCCTGAAGGATGTTCCGGATGAGGAATCCTATTCACCGGGACGCTGGGATCCGACGGATCAGGTTCTGATCAAGGTGGAAAAGGAAGCGGTCGGCAATCTCGACGCGGAGATGGCGGACAATCCGTTCGGTAAGATCAGGGAAGAGTGAGGCTTACAGTATCGTTCCTCCGCCGATAATGCAGTTTTCCTCATCATAAAAGACAACAGCCTGTCCCGGCGTAACGGCACGAACCGGTTCATCAAAAACAACATGAATCCGGTCTTCGCCTGCTTCCGTAAGGGTGCAGGCTGCTCCCTTATGGGAGTAGCGGATCTTGCCTCTGGCCTGAAGGGGCTTTCCGTGTAAGCCGTCAATGGACATCCAGTTCACCTGATCGGCATAGAGCTCAGAGGTGAAAACATCTTCATTTTCTCCGATTACGACCTCGTTCGTATCCGGACGGATCTCTGTTACAAAGACAGGATGTCCCATAGCCAGTCCAAGCCCTTTTCTCTGGCCGATTGTATAATGGGTGATTCCCTTGTGGCGGCCCAAAATTTCTCCGTCCTTTGTGACAAAGTTGCCCTCCGGCAGCTTTTCTCCTCTTTCCCTTTCAATAAAGCCGGCATAATCGCCGTCCTCCACAAAGCAGATATCCTGGCTGTCTGGCTTGTTGGCTACGACAAGACCGATTTCTTCGGCGATTTCCCGGATCTGGGGCTTGGAATAATCTCCATCCGGCATCAGGGTATGGGAAAGCTGATCCTGGGTCAGATTATAGAGGGCATAGGTCTGATCCTTGTCCGGAATCTTCGACATCTGCAGGGTGTATCTGCCGTTTTCCAGAAGGCGAACCCTTGCGTAGTGACCGGTTGCAATATAGTCTGCTCCGATATCCAGACTTCTCTGCAGAAGGGATTCCCATTTGACATAGCGGTTGCAGGCAATGCAGGGATTCGGTGTGCGGGCGTGCAGGTATTCGTCAACAAAATAGTCAATGACCTTCTCCTGGAATTCTTTTTTGAAATTCATGACGTAATAAGGAATATCCAGACTGTCGGCAACCCGTCGGGCATCTTCTACAGCGGAAACGCCGCAGCAGCCGCCCTTGCGTTCTAAGTGACAGACGTCCTCGTCCTGCCAGATCTGCATGGTGACACCGATAACCTCATAGCCTTCTTTTTTTAAGAGGTAGGCAGCAACCGAGCTGTCTACACCGCCGGACATGCCGACGACCACTTTTTTCTTTTCCATTTTATATCCTCTTTAAAACTTCAATTGTCCGATCTAATTCATCCAGACTTGTCTCATGGCTGATGCTGAAGCGGAGGGTGGAAGAAGCCGTTTCTTCATCCAGACCGATCGCAGTTAAGACATGGGATGCTTCCAGAGAGCCACTTGAGCAGGCAGAACCTGCAGAGGCACAGATCTGATGCATATCCAACTGGATCAAAAGGGTTTCGGCCAGCTTACCCGGAAAGCTTACATTGATATTGTTGGGCAGACGATGCCGGAGGGAGCCGTTGATCCTGCAGTCGGGAAAGTTCTTCTTTAATGCGGCAATAAAATAATCACGATAACTGCTTTCCTGCGCCATACGCTGGGAAAGCTCTGAGTGAGCCAGCTCGGCAGCCTTGGCAAAGCCAACAATGGCAGGAACATTTTCGGTTCCGGCTCTGCGGTTTCGTTCCTGGGCACCGCCATGGATCAGGGAAGCAAGGGGAAGTCCTTCCTTTATATATAGGAAGCCGATGCCCTTTGGCCCATTCAGCTTATGGCCGCTGGCACTGAGCAGATCGATATGCAGATCTTTGACATCGATGGCTAGATGCCCATAGGCCTGAACCGCATCCGTATGAAAAAGAACGCCATGATCCTGACAGATCTGTCCTAATTCGGCAATGGGTTCGATGCTTCCGATTTCGTTATTGGCAAACATGATGCTGACCAGACAGGTATCCTCCCGAATGGCAGCTTCCAGATCGGCGGGAGTCAGCAGACCTTCTTCATCCACTGGCAGATAGGTGATCTCTGCTCCTCTTTTTTCTAAATAAGAGAGGGTTCTCAGAATGGCCGGATGCTCAATGGAGGATGTAATGATATGCTTCTTTTCCGGAAAGGCTTCGAAGCAGGCGCATAAAGCCCAATTGTCGGCTTCGCTTCCGCCCGAGGTGAAATAGAGCTCGGAGGGAGAGGCACCGATGCTTTTGGCCAGACTTTCTCTTGCCCGGTCAATGGCCCTTTTGCTTTTCTGTCCGAGACGGTAAGCGGCGGAGGCATTGCCATAGTCCTCGCTGAAGTAAGGAAGCATGGCTTCCACTACAGAAGGGTCCGTTTTTGTTGTCGCTGCATTATCCAGATAAATCATGAAAAAGTCCTTATATCCTGCCAATAAATCATCAATATGATATATGGATTGGCCTAAAAAAGCAAGAAAAGGGAAGAAAAGAACAAATATTAGCTTTGCATTACGGGAGGAATAGTATATAATAAAATGAAATTCATACCAAATTCGTAGGAAATGCCGCAGGGACGCAGAAAAGGCCGAAAAGTCGTCTGTTTGTTGAGAAACAAATCCCTGCAGCTTTGTATGAATACAAGAAATAAAGTATCAGAGGCTGTATGGAGGAAATATGTCTGAACAGTTATTAAAAATTGAAAATCTGCATGTCAGTGTAGAAGATAAACAGATCTTAAATGGCTTATCCTTTGAAGTGAACAGAGGCGAGACGCATGTCCTGATGGGACCAAACGGTGCCGGCAAGTCTACCCTCGGTAATGCGATCATGGGAAACCCGAACTATAAGGTAACAGAGGGAGAGATTTTCTTTAATGGTAAAAATCTTCTCGAGGAAGCGGTAAATGAGAGAGCAAAAGAAGGAATCTTCATGTCCTTCCAGAATCCGATTGAGATTCCGGGACTTTCTCTTTCTAACTTTATCAGAAGCGCTTTGGAGAGAAAATCCGAAGACAGACTGAAGCTTTTCACCTTCCGTAAGGAACTGGCAAAGGCAATGGAGGTTCTGGATATGGATCCGGCTTATGCAGACCGTGATTTGAATGTCGGTTTCTCCGGCGGTGAGAAGAAAAAGGCCGAGATCCTTCAGCTCCTGATGCTGAAGCCCTCACTGGCGATTCTGGATGAGACCGATTCCGGACTGGATGTTGACGCCGTTCGTACCGTATCCAAGGGCGTAGAAGAGTTCCAGAAGGATAAGGATTCTGCCCTGATCATCATTACCCATAACACAGGTATCTTATCTTCTCTTCATGTAGATAAGACTCATGTCCTGGTAAATGGAAAGATTGTTGCAGAGGGAGACGGATCCCTGGTAGACGAGATCAATGCAAACGGTTTCGCAGCATATGAAAAAGGGGCAGAGTGATGGCAGATAAGGAAAAGACATACGTAGAGGATATCGACCGTTCTCTCTATGATTTCCGGAATGAAGACGAGGACAATTATAAGCTGGAGGAAGGCCTGACAGCAGATATCGTTGAACAGCTTTCCGCTGAAAAGAATGATCCTGAATGGATGAGACAGTTCCGTCTCAAATCTCTGGAAATTTACAATAAAACACCGATGGTAAATTGGGGACCTTCCATCGAGGGTCTGGACATGAATCATATCGTTACCTACGTCAGACCGAATACAAAGATGTCTGCAAAGTGGGAAGACGTACCGGAGGAGATCAAGGATACCTTCGATAAGCTGGGTATTCCGGATGCAGAGAAGACCTCTCTTGCCGGCGTCGGGGCTCAGTATGATTCCGAGCTGGTTTATCATAACGTAAAGGATGAGGTTGCGGCTCAGGGCGTTATTTATACAGACCTGGAAAGTGCAATGCATGGTCCTTATGAGCAGATGATCAAGGAACATTTTATGAAGCTTGTTCCGCCGACAGATCATAAATTTGCTGCTCTTCACGGTGCGGTTTGGTCAGGCGGCTCCTTTGTATATGTTCCGGCAGGCGTTTCTGTAGAGATCCCATTGCAGTCCTATTTCAGACTCAATGCACCGGGGGCAGGCCAGTTTGAGCATACCCTGATCATTGTGGATAAGGGAGCCTACCTTCACTTTATTGAGGGCTGCAGCGCACCGAAATATAATGTAGCCAACCTGCATGCAGGCTGCGTGGAGCTTTTCGTAGGCGAGGATGCAACGATCCGCTATTCTACCATTGAGAACTGGTCCAAAAATATGTACAACCTGAATACCAAGCGTGCTCTGGTAGAAAAGGGCGGCAAGGTAGAATGGATCTCCGGTTCCTTTGGTTCCAATACCTCCTACCTTTATCCCATGAGCGTTTTGAACGGACAGGGAGCAAGGTCAGAATTTACTTCCGTTACCTTTGCCGGTCACGGTCAGAATCTGGATACCGGATGTAAAGTGGTTCATAATGCACCGGATACCTCCTCTTATGTGAATACCAGATCCATTTCCAAGAGTGGAGGAATCAGTACCTTCCGAAGCAGCGTTGTGATCAATAAAAAGGCAGAAAACAGCAAATCAGCCGTATCATGTCAGTCCCTGATGCTGGATGCGATCTCCAGATCGGATACCATTCCGGCGATCGATGTTCGTACCAATAAGGCAGATGTCGGTCACGAGGCTAAGATTGGCAGGATTAGCGATGAGGCGATCTTCTATATGATGAGCCGCGGCATTCCGGAAGAGGATGCCAGAGCCATGATCGTAAGCGGCTTTGCCAATAATGTCGGCAAGGAGCTGCCATTGGAGTATGCGGTTGAGATGAATAATCTGATCCAGCTGGAAATGAAGGGTGCAATCGGATAAGGAGGCCGGAAAATGGATTTAAAGATTAACAGTCTGCCGGCTTTTACCTTTGGCTGGCTGAAGATGAATGAAAGAGAAGTAAAGGGACTGGAGGCAGGAGCCGGACTTGACGTAAGGGAAGTGCTTCCGGAAGCCATTACCACTACAAATGAAAAAAATGCTGCTCTGGAGAATATTACAACAGGCGGCGGAAGGGGCGTAGACTTTCTGGTCAAAAGCGCCGGTCTTCCGAGAAAGATCTTTGAACTGGAAGAGGATCAGAAAGCGGCAGAGCCCATTCGCATGGAATTCTCCCTGGATGGACATAAGAAAACTTCTGTGAATCCATATGGATTTGAATTAAAAGAAAATGCTGAACTTTGCACCATTATGGATTTTTCCTCAAAGAAAAAGACAGGCAGCAGTGCAGCGGTTCAGAGTAAGATCCATCTTGCAAAAAATGCAAAGATGACCCTGGTGCAGATCTTCCGCCTGGGCGACGAGGACAGAATGATCAATGATATCGGCGTTTTCCTGGAAGAGGGAGCCGTCTTTGATGTGATCCATGTCATGCTGAGCGGAAAAGAGATCTATCAGGGCTGCAAGGCAACTCTCTTCGGAGACCGCAGTGAGATGCATGCCAATATCGGCTATGAGGTCACAAAGGATCATCTTCTGGATATGAATTATGTGGCGGATCAGATCGGCAAAAAAACCGTCAGCGAGATGAAGGTCAACGGTGTGCTGAGAGAGGAAGCCAAAAAGCTCTTCCGTGGAACGATCGACTTCAAGAACGGCTGCAGCGGCTCGACCGGAGACGAGATTGAGGATGTCCTTCTGATCGATGAGGATGTGGTAAACCAGACCATTCCTTTGATTCTTTGTGCAGAAGAGGATGTAGTCGGAAATCACGGTGCAACCATTGGCCGTATTGATGAAGAAATTCAGTTCTATATGCAGTCAAGAGGAATTGCAGCAGAGGAGATCTATGACATCATGGCAAAGGCCAGAATCGATGCCGTGATCAAGATGATTCCTGATGAGCAGACAGTGAAAAAACTGCTCGATTAATGCTTATGAAGAAAATTACCCGCTTAGCCCTGCTTTTGAGTTTGCTTCTCCTCTTTTTATCCGGCTGCGGCTGCGCAGCTGATCTGTCGGAGAAGACTTCTCAGACAGCAGCTTCTTATGAAGAGACAGAAGACAGCGAAAGCCTTTCTGCTGCAGCAGAGACGAAGAGTGTCTCAGGCAGCAGCGAGGGGGAGAATGCGGCAGCTTCTTCCCAGGAGGAAGAGAGCTCGGGAGACAGCCGGAAGCTGATCTATACTGCAGATCTGAATCTGGAGACAAAGGACTATGACAGTGACAAGAAGGCTCTTGAGGAGAAGATCGAGAGCTATCAGGGACTGATCCAGTCAGAGAGTGAGACAGACAGTGATAGCAGCTGGTATAGCGATCAGAGCAGCGGATCTTTGCGTTACCTTTATGTAACGGTTTTGATCCCGGCAGACGATTATCAGGACTTTCTGGAGGAGGCTTCCGCCCTGGGGCATATGACCAACCGCAGCCAGAACGTGGAGAATATCAGCAGGCAGTATTCTGATAATGAGCAGTATATTGCAGCTCTCGAAAAAGAAGAAGTCCGCCTGCAGGAGATGATGGATCAGGCAGATTCGATCGAAGATATGATCGCGGTAGAGGAGAGACTGACCAGTGTAGAGACAGAGCTCAATCAGGCCAAGACGGCTAAGAGCAGTATGGATCAGTCCCTTTCCTATTCCACGGTTTACATCAGCCTGAGGGAGGTAAAGGAATATAGGGAAAGCGGACAGGCAGCCAGCCTGGGAGAAAAACTCCTGAAGGCGGTCAAAGGCTCCGTGCATTTCTTTGGTCAGGTGATCGAATTTCTGCTTTACCTGCTCATTTACCTGCTTCCCTTTGCGATCCTTGCGGGAATTGTTCTTCTGATCGTATTTGGATCGATCCATCATGCGAAAAAGAAAAAAGCATGGAAGAAAGCAATAAAAGAAAATCAGACAGATCAGGAAAAGAAATCTGAAGAAAAGACAGAAAAATAAAAATGAGAGTCTGAGGTGAGAATAAGATGACAAAGGAAGAAAAAGAAATAAGAGAAGAGTTTCCGCTTCTTCAAAAATATGCGGAGACTGCTTATCTGGATAATGCGGCAACGACCCAGAAGCCTCGTTCTGTGATCGAGGTATCCGAAAAATACTATAACGGAGCAAATGCCAATCCCCTTCGCGGTCTTTATGAACTGAGCCAGAAGGCAACGGATGTTTATGAGAATGCCAGAGAGAGCGTAAGGGATTTTATCCATGCGAAGAGCACGGAGGAAATCGTATTTACCAGAAATGCAACAGAGTCCCTGAATCTTGTGGCTTACAGCGGTGCAGAGGTCTTTTTGAATGAGGGAGATGAGATCCTGATCACGATCATGGAGCATCATTCCAATCTTTTGCCCTGGCAGCAGGCGGCAAAGAGAAGAGGCGCAGTTCTGAAATTCCTGGAATGCGATGAAAACGGCAAGATTTCAGAGGAAGCCTTTCGGGCGGCCTTAAGTGAGAAAACCAAGCTTGTTTCGATGACACAGATCTCCAATGTCCTAGGTGTAAGAAATGAGATCAAGCTGTTTGCAAAAATCGCGCATGAGCAGGGAGCCATCTTTATTGCAGACGGTGCCCAGTCAGTGCCTCATGTTCCGGTAGACGTGCAGGATCTGGATGTTGATTTTCTGGCTTTCTCCGGACATAAAATGCTGGCTCCGATGGGAATCGGTGTTTTATACGGAAAGAAGGAACATTTTGAGAAAATGCCACCCTTCCTCTATGGCGGAGAAATGATCGAATATGTGACAAGAGAGAGCGCAACCTATGCAGAGCTTCCGCACAAATTCGAAGCGGGAACCGTCAATGCATCCGGTGCAGCCGGACTGGATGAGGCCATTCAGGTATATAAAAAATTCGGTTGGGATCTGATCGAGCGCAGGGAAGAGGAACTGAGTGAATATGCCATGGAAAAGCTGTCAGCGATTCCTTCTGTTCACATCCTTGGATCCAAGGTAGCCAGGGAACACCACGGTATCTTTACCTTTACGGTGGACGGCGTGCATCCGCATGATATCGCAGCGATATTGGATGCAGATAATATCGCTATTCGTGCCGGACATCACTGTGCACAGCCTTTGATGAAATTTATGGGAACGCCCTCTACGGCAAGAGCAAGCATTTCCTTCTACAATACAAAAGAAGAGATTGACCGGCTGGCAGAATCAGTCAGCAGTCTCAGAAAGAGAATGGGTTATGGAGTTTAACAGTTTTTACAATGATATTCTGACAGATCACAATCTGCATCCCTTGCATAAGCATGCGATCGAGGGAGCAACCTATGAACTGGAGGGAGTAAATCCGAGCTGTGGAGATGATATTGTTCTGCAGCTGAAGGTGGAAGAAGGAAAGATCACAGACGGCGGTTATGTCGGAAGCGGATGTGCCATTTCACAGGCCTCCGCAGATATGATGCTGGATCTGATCATCGGCAAAAGCGTGGAAGAAGCAGAACATCTCAAGGACATCTTTATGCGGATGATCAAAGAAGAGGTCTCCGACGAGGAACTGGAGGAGCTGGAGGAAGCCTGCAGCCTGCAGGATATTTCCCATATGCCCGCCCGTGTTAAATGTGCGGTTCTTGGTTGGAGAACGATGGATGAGATGCTGAACGAGAAGGAGTAATTGCACTGTCTTGTATTCTGCAAATAAAAGGCCGAGAATGATTCTGAGCAGAACATCTCGGCCTTTGTGGCTGGCATCAGCTATCAATACAATTTGCTCTATAACTCTACGAATATCCATCGTAAGCTTTATTATTCAATTTTGGCACCACAAGCGGAACAAAATTTAAAAGAGGGATTAATTGGCGCTCCGCATTCAGTACAAAAAGCAGAGTTTTCCGGTGCCGCCATTGTGTTCTTGAAATCCTGGATAACACTATCGATATCCGGCATAATGTATTCCTCGATTATTTCCGAATAACGATACAGGTACTCTTCAAAATAGAAGTCACTTTGAAGAGTACCTGTATCGTTATTCGGAAATAATCGAGGAATACAT
>CAVHNP010000045.1:0-17867 GCA_963637505.1 Prevotella sp. CAG:279 | reverse complement strand
TGCAGCGGGTCGCTTCAGCGACATAATTCCTTTCCGATGCAGTGCGATCCCTGCGAAGCATTTTATTGTATAGGAAACAAAGTTTCCCATATGATAAAAACGGCATAGAATACAGAACTCTTGTTCGATATTCTATGCCATTTTAAAGTACTCTTTTGGTATAAGTACCTGCTTTTCAATCTTTTAAATTGAATATTTTTCTTCTATTTTTTGTTCAAAAGTGGCTTTTTTGCCGGAATTCCGGGCTTTCTTGGGAAGTTTACCGGAGTGGAAATAGCCTTGGAAATCACCACAAAACTGCGGCTGATGTCAGAATTCGGAAGTTCAAACTTCTCAACCCTGGTATTTTTTCCTCCAAGCAGCTCAATCGCCCTCTTTGCCTCTTTGACTTCCTCATCCACCTGACCGGATTTATAAGAAATAAAATATCCACCTTTTTTTACAAAGGGAAGGCAAAGCTCCGACAGGGTGGAAAGATTTGCAACAGCCCTGGAAAGACAAAGATCATATTTTTCTCTATAAACTTCATCCTTTCCAAAATCTTCTGCCCTGCCATGGATGGTATGAATCTCTTCCAGACCAAGTTGGCCAATTACCTCATCCAAAAAGAGAAGTCTCTTTTTCAAGGAGTCCAGCAGAGTGATCTTCATATTCGGAAATGCGATCTTTAAGGGAAGCCCCGGAAATCCTGCTCCGGTTCCGATGTCGATCATACTCTCCCCCCCACTCACTTCAATCGCCTTTACCAAAGAAAGAGAATCCAGAAAATGTTTTTGAAGAACCTCATCAAATTCCGTGATGGCAGTCAGATTCATTACCTTATTCTTTTCAATCAGCATTTCATAATAAGTAAGAAACTGATCTGTCTGTTTCTCACTTAAGTTGATTCCAAGCTTTTCGCATTCCGAAACGAAGCCTTTCATCTTTTCTTTTTGATCAGTCATCTTTCTTCTCCCTCTTCATTTGCTCCAGATAGATCAGCAGAACAGAAATATCAGCCGGAGAGACACCGGATATACGAGAGGCCTGTCCGACAGAAACCGGCTTATAAAGATTCAGTTTTTTTCTGGCTTCCAGACGAAGTCCCTGAATTTCTTCATAATCAAGCTCTTCCGGCAATTTTTTATTTTCTGTCTTTTTAAACTGTTCTACCTGTTTTTCCTGCCGCTTAATATAGCCCTCATATTTGATATTAATATTAACCTGTTCAATTACCTCTTCCGAAAGTTCTTCTCTGTCGGGATCAAGCTCGGTAATTGCTTCATAAGAAAGCTCCGGCCTTCTTACCAGTTCTGCCAGACTGGCTCCTGTTGTAAGGGGCGTCGATCCGGCTTTTTCCAAAACTTTTCCGACCTTGGCACTGGCACCGACCTTGATTTCCTTTAATCTTTCAATCTCAGCATGAATCGCTTCTTCTTTTTCTTTTACATGCTGCATTCTCTCTTCGGAAATCAGTCCGATCCGATAGCCATATTTGGAAAGGCGAAGATCTGCATTATCCTGACGCAGAAGAAGTCTGTATTCCGCACGGGAAGTCATCATTCTGTAGGGTTCAAAGTTTTCCTTTGTTACAAGGTCATCGATCAGGACGCCAATGTAGGCCTCCGAACGATCCAAAATGAGAGGCTCTTTCCCAAGAATAGACATGGCCGCATTCACACCGGCAACAAATCCCTGTACCGCCGCCTCCTCATAACCGGAACTTCCGTTGAACTGACCACCGGAAAAAAGTCCTTTGATGCTTTTGAATTCCAGACTATGTCGGATCTGTCTCGGATTGATGCAATCATATTCAATTGCATACGCATTTCGAACAATTTTTGCATGTTCCAATCCCGGAATCGTATGATAAAAGGCATCCTGCACATCCTCCGGCAGGGAACTTGACATGCCGGACAGATACATTTCATTGGTATGCCTTCCTTCCGGTTCCACAAAGAGCTGATGTCTCTTCTTATCGGCAAATTTAACGACCTTATCCTCTATGGAAGGACAATATCTGGGGCCTGTACCCTTGATTGTTCCGGAAAATAAGGGAGATCTGTCCAGATTCTGTCGGATAATCTCATGTGTTTTTTCATTTGTATAGGTAAGCCAGCAGGATTCCTGCTCGATCTGAACGGACTCCGGATCCGTCTCAAAGGAAAAGGGAACCACCCTTTCATCTCCCGGCTGCTCTTCCATTTTAGAAAAATCTACTGTTCTCTTATCCACGCGGGCAGGCGTTCCTGTCTTAAAACGAACCATCTCGATGCCATTTTTCACCAAAGAATCTGTCAAATGGCTTGCAGCCTGAAAGCCATTCGGCCCGGTAGGAACAATTACCTCTCCATAGAGGCATCTGGCATTCAGATAAGTACCCGTGCAAAGAATCACCGCCTTGGCATAATAAGTTGCTCCGGACAGGGTATGTACTCCTCTGATCTGATGATCTTCCAGGATCAGATCCGTGACCTCGGCCTGTTTGATGCTAAGATGCTCTGTATTTTCCAGCGTGATCCGCATTCTTCTGCTGTATTCTTCCTTGTCAGCCTGTGCTCTCAGAGAATGAACAGCCGGACCCTTTGACTTATTCAGCATCTTTGACTGAATAAAGGTGTGATCTATATTTTTTCCCATCTCTCCGCCAAGGGCATCCAGTTCCCTGACCAAATGTCCCTTGGAACTTCCTCCGACATGCGGATTACATGGCATAAAAGCAATACTGTTGATACTGACTGTAAAGATCATGGTTTCCAAGCCCAGTCTTGCGCAGGCAAGTGCTGCCTCACATCCGGCATGGCCGGCGCCTACTACCACTACATCATAATTTTCTTCAATTCCCGGCATTTTTATTTCCCCATACAGAACTTACTGAAGATTTCGTTGATCAGATCCTCTCCTATGGATTCTCCCGTGATCTGACCCAGTGCTTCATATGCATTCTGCAGATCGATGGATAGAAAATCTTCCGGCATCTGCAGATTGATTCCTTCTTTTACTAATTTTAAAGCCTCCAGGGCATTTTTCAAACAAAGAAGCTGTCTTTCATTTGTAATATAAATCTCGTCATTAAAGGAAATCTCCCCATGGAAGAACATTTCTTCAATTGCCTCTTCCAGAAGATCCGTTCCGGTCTGCATCTTAGCAGAGATAGGAAGGATTCTCTGGGAAAGCCTCTTCTGAAGCATCTCCTCCGTGATCACAGGAGAAAGATCAGACTTATTCAGCAAGATGATAGCAGCTTTTCCCTCTAAGGAAGAAATGATTTCCTCGTCATTTTCATCCAAAGGCACGGAAGAATCAACCACATAAAGGATCAGATCTGCCTGCTCCATCAGCCCCTTTGCCTTTTCAACACCGATCTGCTCGATCTTATCCTCAGAATCACGGATACCTGCCGTATCTGTAATATTCAGCATCAGACCCTTCAAACGGATCTGCTCCTCGATCACATCTCTCGTTGTTCCGGCAATATCCGTAACAATGGCCTTTTCCCTTCCGACAAGAAGATTTAGCAAGGAAGATTTACCGGCATTCGGCTTACCGACAATAACGGTATTGATTCCTTCCTTGAGAAGGCTTCCGTTTCCGGCGGAATGAATCAATTTTTCTGTTTCCTCGATCAGCTCATCCGTAACCCTAGCGATTTTTTTATCATAGCCATCCAAGGAATAATGCTCCGGATCATCCAAGGCAGCCTCGATAAAGGCCGTCTCCTCGAGGATAACACTCCTTAAGGAAGAAACCTTTTTCTCCACGGCACCCTGCACCTGACTTAAGGAACTTTCTCTGGCAAATTCATTTTTGGAGTTGATCAGATCGATCACAGCCTCCGCAGATGAAAGGTCGATTCTTCCATTCAGAAAGGCTCTTTTCGTAAATTCCCCGGGTTCTGCCGGTCTGGCTCCTTTTTTGATCAGGGTATTCAGGATCTTCTGCATCACCAAAGGACCGCCATGACAATCGATTTCGACAGAATCTTCCTTTGTATAGCTATTCGGTCCACGCATGATCAGAACCATAACCTCATCGATCACCTTCTCATCATCTACGATAAAGCCATAATGAATGGTATGGCTGGGAACCTGGCTTAATTTCTTTTTTCCACCCTTTGAACGATAAACCCGATCTGCGATTTCAACCGCATCCGGACCGCTGACTCTGACAATTCCGATTCCGGATGGTGCCATAGCAGTAGCAATTGCAGCAATTGTATCTTCTGTCATCATAAATTCCTCTCGCGAGCCATGCAGCTTTGTTTTTTTCTTAAATAGAAAATTCCATCGAAATCTCCTATTTAAGAAAAAAACCGTCGCACTTACCAGTGCGACGGCCTTTGACTCTTTATCATTTCAATGTAACGACAACATGTCTGTAAGGCTCTTCCCCTTCACTATATGTTGTTACAAAATTGTCATTTTGAAGTGCATAATGAATCACTCTTCTTTCATAAGGATTCATCGGCTCCAGACTAACCGGACGTTTTGTTTTCTTCACCTTGTAAGCAATGTTTCTTGCAAGGTTTTCAAGAGTTTCTTCTCTTCTCTGACGGTAGTTTTCTGTATCAAGTTTGATACGAACGTACTCATCTGTTCCCTTATTTACAACAAGGGATGTCAGATACTGAAGGGAATCCAGAGTCTGTCCTCTCTTACCGATCAGAATTCCCATATTCTTACCCTTGATCTCAATATCCAGGCAATCCTCTTCCTGATTATCGGAAATCTCCAGCTCAGCCTCGATCTGCATCTTCTCAAGAACAGCGGTAAGGAATTCTCTTGCGGAAACCTTCGGATCTACAAGGACTTTTTCCTTCTTCTCCGGCTTTGTTTCTTTTGAAACAGGCTCTTCCTTCACAGGGGTCTCTTCGATGTCCTTTTCAGGCGCAGGAGCTTCTTCTACTTTTTCCTCTACCGGAGTCTCTTCTTTCTTTCTGGCACGAATCTTTGCCGGCTTGTTGCCGATGCCCAGAAATCCTGTGCTGCCCTTTTCAATTACTTCATATTCAACCTGATCACTTGTCAGACCCAGTTTAACGGATGCTTCTGTCAGAGCATCCTGAACCGTCTTGGCAGAAACTTCAATATATTCCATAACAATATCCTTCGTTATTTTCTGTTATTACGCTCATTGAACTCTTTTACAATAGAGGCTCTTTGTGCAAGAGAACCCTTCACTGCATTCTTCTTAATCTCATCTGCTGCAGCAAGCTGACGGTCACGTTCTTCCTCGCTTACGGAAGAAGTCTTGATCTGTCTGGCATTTACCTGAGCTGCCTGACGCACACGTTCCTGATTAATACCGCGCTTTTCTTTTTTCTTAGCAGCCTTTTCCTTGTTTGCCTCAATGATGGCATCCATATCCATTTTTTCAAAATGCTTATTGAAAAGAACCATATAGATACTTCTGATCACTGCACCTGTGATCCAGTAAATACCAAGACCTACCGGAAGGGTGAATGCAAAGAAGATTGACATGAGCGGCATCATGATATTCATGGTCTTCATCTGCTGCGCCATCATATCATTATCTGCACCGGACTGCTGAGGTGTCAGCTTAAAGTTGATGAACTGAGAAAGTCCTGCAAGTACCGGAATCAGGATTGCAAGAAAGACGATCAGAAACTGTCCGTTCTTAAATCCGTTTGTGATCAGATACTGCGGTGAGTTCGTTACATTCAGCATGCAGAAGTTATTGATCTTATTGAAAGAAGCCTGCACACTGGCAAAATCAACACTGCTGAAGGACTGCTGAAGGCTGTCCCAGTTAGACGGTGAAAGCTTATAGAGAACATCAACGATTCTGTTCGGTATCTGCGCATCAGAAAGATCTGAGATTGTCGGTGAACTTACGCCGATATTACGAAGACTGATATTAAAGGTCTCTACAACAGAATCAAAAGTTGCCTTATAACCGCTTGTAGCCATAATGCCGTCTACTGCCGGCTGAAGGGTGTTGCGAACTCTGTCTACATAAGCTGGTATATTATAAATTACTCTGTATAAAGGGAAGAGGATTAAGATAGAAAGAAAAGCCTGCGCACAGCTTCCTGTCGGAGAAACGCCATACTTGTCGTAGATTTCTCTCTGCTCTTCCATCATCTTCGCCTGAGATTCCTGGTCCTTTTTTCCTTTGTACTTCAACTGAAGTGCTCGAAGCTCCGGCTGCATCTTCTGTGTCAGTCTGGAAAACTTCTGCTGCTTATAAGTCAAAGGAATCATTGCCGTGTAGATAAGAACGGTCAGGACAATGATCGAAACACCGATATTTTCAATACCGATCGCACACAGGCCGTTGTATAAGAGATTCATGACCTCGCCGAGCAAAATGGCAATCCAGCCAAAAATCTTCATACCTCCTACGTATGCTGTTGCTACTATTACATTTCCCACGGAAATACCCTCCTAAGGCACGGGATCATAACCTCCCTTTGAAAAAGGATTACATCGCATAATCCTCCATGCACCAAGTGCAGTTCCTTTGATGGCCCCATGCTTTTGTATCGCCTCTACTGCATAACAAGAGCATGTCGGATAATAAGGACATCTTGTACTCTTCAAAGGCGATAAATATTTCTGATATAGTCTGATACAAAAAATTAAAAATCTTTTCAATATAATCACTTCTCATTCTTCTTCTGTTATGAGTATGCCGCTTTTCCGGCTCACATGCAGAAGTGATCTCTCAATTTCAAAATATCCCAGACCATTTGCAGCTTTTCTTGCAATGACAACAATATCATATCCCCTCTGAAAGGAAGTTTCATTTAAACGATAGCTTTCCCTGACCAGTCTGGTGATATGGTGCCTTACAACGCTATTTCCTACTTTTTTACTGACGGAAATACCCAGTCTGTTTCTGTCTGTTCCATTCTTCAGAATATACATGACGAGCTGTCTGTTCGCCAAAGATGTTCCCTCATGATACACATTCTGAAAGTCTTTATTTTTCTTTAGTGATTCTGAAAATTTCATTTTTCTGATATTTTTTTATAGGAAGAAAAAGACCACTTTAAAGTGGTCTTTATACTAAACTGTAAGTTTCTTTCTTCCTTTTAATCTTCTTGCAGCTAAAACTTTACGTCCGCCTGCAGTACTCATTCTTGCACGGAAGCCGTGAACTCTTGATCTATGTCTCTTTTTCGGCTGATATGTCATTTTTCCCTTTGCCATATTTACACCTCCTTAACCCAGTATTTTAAACGAAAGGCATTCTTTTATAAAAAAAGAAAGCTTTCGCTATAATCGAGAAAACATCATTAGAAATTATATTATGCAAGTGCCCGCAAGTCAAGCAATTTCGGGCTTTTTTTCATTTTAAGATTTACATAAGTTTTATACACATTATGTGGATAACTTGTGCATAACTTGCTGATTTTTCCGAAAGTTTTCCAATTTTTTCAACATTAGGAGTCAAAAAGCCGTATTTTGCCCTAAAAACGCATTTTGATAAGATTTTTAATTTTTTTGAACTTTATCCACATTGGCTTATTTGGTTGAAAATAAGGGCAAATAATAGTAATATATTATGTGGATAATTTTGGAATAATGGAGCCGTCATGGATAAAATTAAAGAATACTGGAACGAAATCTTAGAAACCGTAAAAAAAGAACATGAACTAACCCCTGTTTCCTTTGAAACCTGGTTAAAACCCTTAGAGCCCTATGGCACAAAGGATAATGAGCTTTACATTCTCATTCCTTCCGAACAGCAGATGGCTCAGGACTATATTCAAAAGAAGTATTCTCTTCCTATTAAAGTAGCGATTTCAGAGATCACAGGGCTTACTTACAATATCAAATTTGTCCTTCCGGATCAGCTTCCGGAGATCAGATCTGAAAAAGAACCTTCCTATAATAATGGTATTTCAAACAAGCAGGAATTTTCGGACTCTTTAAACCTAAATCCGAACTATACCTTTGATACCTTTGTTGTCGGAAGCAATAACCGTTTTGCCCACTCTGCAGCCTTAGCTGCCGCAGAATCTCCGGGAGAGGTTTTTAACCCCCTCTTCATCTACGGAGGTGTGGGACTTGGCAAAACCCATCTGATGCAGTCAATCGCTCATTATATTAAGGAAAAGAATCCGTCTGCCGTCGTGCGTTACGTTTCTTCCGAAACCTTCACCAATGAGCTGATTGAATCCATCCGAAACGGTAATTCAAACGCCATTTCCAAATTCAGGGAAAAATACCGCAGTATCGATGCCCTTCTGATTGACGATATCCAGTTTATCATCGGTAAGGAAAGTACCCAGGAGGAGTTTTTCCATACCTTTAATGAGATTTACAATGCAAAGAAACAGATCGTCATTTCATCCGATAAACCGCCAAAGGATATGCAGATCCTGGAAGATCGTATCCGTACAAGGTTAGAATGGGGTCTGATCGCAGATATCGGTGCGCCTGACTATGAAACCAGGATGGCAATCCTCAAACGCAAGGAAGATATGGACCATTTCTTCCTTGACGAAGAGATCCTCAAGTACATTGCGACCAATGTAACCTCTAATATCAGAGAGCTTGAGGGTGCCTTGAACAAGCTGCAGGCCTATTCAAACCTGGAAAAGAAAGAGATTACCATGGATACGGCAGTCAGAGAGCTTCGTAATATCATTTCACCCGAGGTTCCGGCAGAGATCACGCCTGATTTTATCATTCAGACCGTCTGTGAACACTTTAATGTATCCAGGGATGATATCAATTCCTCTAAAAGAAATGCCGATATTGCCTACCCCAGACAGATCATCATGTATCTTTGCAGGAATATGTGCGATATCAACCTCAAGGCGATCGGAGAACTGATCGGTAAAAGGGATCATTCTACAGTCATGCACGGTATCAATAAGATCGAAAAGGAAATGGAAGTCAACTCCAATACCCGTTCCCTGATCAATTCTCTGCAGAAAAAGATCAAGCCTGAATAAGATTTCCACAAAAGTCTCTTCTTATCAGAGGCTTTTCAGACAGTTATAAACAGGCTTATCCAGTGAAAAAATGTGGAAAATCCTTGTATTTAAGGGATTTTGCGGCTTTTTACACTTATCCACACGCCCTATTACGATTATGACGAAAAAGTTAATAAATAGATATATTGCAAATGGCCGGCCGGCTAAAAGGAGAAAGAATGAAAATCGTATGTAATAAAGCAGAACTTTCCGCAGCGATCAGCATCGTTTCAAAGGCTGTCGCTACCAGATCAACAGTTGCCATCATGGAATGTATTTTGATCAGAGCGCGCGGCGATCAAATCGGTTTAACCGCGAATAATAATGAACTGGGAATTGAGACTCTGCTGAACGGAACCGTTCTCGAAGAAGGTATGGTTGCACTGGATGCAAAAATCTTCTCTGATATTGTCAGAAAGCTGCCGGATAATGATGTCTACCTCTCTGTGGAAGATAATTTCAAAACGTTTATTACCTGCGAGAAGGCTCAGTTCCAGATTCCGGGTAAATCCGGTTATGACTTTGTGATGCTTCCCCCTATTAATATGGATGACTGCATCGAAGTCAGCCAGCTTGCCCTTCATGAAACCATCAGACAAACCATTTTTTCCGTTGCTGACAACGATAACAACATTGTCATGACCGGTGAACTTTTTGATGTAAATGACAACGAACTCAGAATTATTTCTCTGGACGGTCACCGTATTTCATTGAGAAAAATCTTCCTCAATGACTCTTATGGTAAGAAAAAAGTCATTGTTCCCGGTAAGACCTTGCAGGAATTAAATAAGATCCTGCCTGCGGAACAGGATGAGATTGTACAGATCTACTTCAGTGACAACCATCTGATGTTCCAGTTTGATGAAACCATCGTTATTACCAGACTGATCGAGGGAAATTACTTTGACGTAGATAAGATGATCTCTTCTGAATACGAGACCAAGGTAAAGATAAACAAGAAAGATCTTTTAAGCTGTCTGGATCGTGCCAGTCTTTTGAAAAAAGAAGGAGACAACAAACCTGTTGTCATGACCTTTACCAATGACAGCCTTCAGATTGTGATGAAATCCCTGCTTGGAACGATGAATGAAGAGATCGACATCGTGAAGGAAGGAAAGAATCTTCAGATCGGATTTAATCCGAGCTTCTTTGTAGATGCCCTTCGTGTCATCGATGAAGAAGAAGTGACTCTTTATATGATCAACCAGAAATACCCCTGCGTGATCAAGGATGAACAGGAAAGCTATATTTATATGATTCTTCCGATCAACTTTATTTAGTCACGGCAGATGATAAAATACTGCTTGCTCAGGGAATAAATCGAATAAAGCACGCTCTTTTATAAATACAGACAAGGTGAAGGCATGGAAAAAATTTTAATCAGAGATGATTTTATAAAATTAGGACAGGCAATGAAGCTCGGAGCCATGGTTGGCTCCGGCGTTGAAGCCAAATTTGTGATCCAGGACGGCCTGGTAAAGGTAAACGGTGAAACCTGTACGATGAGAGGAAAAAAAATCTATCCCAGTGATGTGATCAACTTTAACGGACAGGAAGCCATGGTTGATAAGAATCAATGATCATTAAAAGTCTTGAACTGAATCAATTTAGGAATTATGAGAACCTTAAGATAGAATTTGATCCTCATACAAATATATTTTTTGGGAAGAACGGTCAGGGAAAAACAAATATCCTCGAAGCAATCTATATGGCGGGTACCTCACGTTCTCACAGATCTGCCAAGGATAAGGAGATGATCCGCTTTGGAGCGGATGAAGGGCATATCCGATTGATCTTAAATAAAAATCAAATGGATATTCAAATCGATCTGCATCTTCGGAAAAACAAATCCAAGGGAATCGCAATTAATAAAGTGCCGATCCGAAAGGCCGGAGAGCTTTTCGGAATCTTAAATGTTGTTGTTTTTTCGCCGGAGGATCTGCAGATCATCAAGGAGGGACCATCTGAAAGACGGTATTTTGTGAATCAGATTCTTTCCCAGATTGATAAGCTTTATCTCTATGAGCTTTCCAAATATCATAAGATCCTGAATCAAAGAAATCAGCTTTTGAAGGATATTTATTTTAATCCTTCCCTCAAGGATACTCTTGACATCTGGGATGAGCAGCTAATCTTATCCGGATCGAAGGTCATTGACCGGAGAAAAAAGCTGGAAGAGGAGCTGAATCAGATCATTCTTCCTATCCATCGGGATATTACGGGAGGAAAGGAAGAGATAAGGATCCTCTATGAAGAGAATACTTCTTCTGACCAATACCGGGAGAATATCAGAAAATGCCGGGAAAGAGATCTGAAGGATGGAACGACCCATGTCGGACCGCACAGAGATGATCTGAAATTCGAAGTCAACGGAATTGATATGAGACATTACGGTTCCCAGGGACAGCAGAGAACCTGCGCCTTATCCCTGAAGCTGGCTTCGATCGAATTGATGAAAAATTCAGTAAATGACATGCCTCTTCTTTTACTGGACGATGTCTTATCGGAACTGGATAGTCAGAGGCAAAATTTATTATTGGAACACATCAGAAATCTGCAGACGATCATTACCTGTACAGGCTTTGATGAATTTGTAAAAAACAGATTTCAATTAGATAAAGTATTTGAAGTAGATGACGCCCATGTCATCGCAAGAAGTTAACGGAGGCAGATAATGGCTAACGAATATGGTGGAGATCAGATCCAAATTCTGGAGGGACTGGAAGCAGTCAGAAAAAGACCCGGTATGTATATCGGCAGCATCTCTTCAAGGGGTCTGCATCATCTGGTATACGAAATCGTAGATAATGCGGTAGATGAGGCACTCGCCGGATTCTGCAGCGAGATTGATGTTTACATTAACCCGGACAATTCTATTACCGTTATTGATAATGGTCGTGGTATCCCGGTCGATATCAACCATAAGGCGGGAAAATCTGCCCTTGAGGTTGTATTTACCATTCTTCATGCCGGTGGTAAATTCGGCGGTGGAGGATACAAGGTTTCAGGTGGACTGCATGGTGTAGGTGCATCTGTTGTAAATGCCTTATCTGAGCATGTATCCGTAGAAGTTTCAAGAGGCGGAAAGGTATATAACCAGGAATACAGCAGAGGAAAGACTCTGACAGAGGTAAAACCGATCAGAGAGTGTCCGGAGGATCAGACCGGAACAAAGGTGACCTTCCTTCCGGACAAAGAAATCTTCGAAGAAAGTGTTTATGATTTTAATACACTGGAAACAAGACTGAGAGAGACGGCTTTCCTGACAAAGAATCTGAAAATTTCTCTCCATGACCTTCGTGAGGGACAGGAAAGAGATGAGGTTTTCCATTACGAAGGCGGTATCAAGGAATTTGTTACCTACCTGAACGGAAGCAAGGAGCCCCTTTATCCGGATGTTCTGTATTTTGAGGGAACCAAGGATAATGTCTACGTTGAGATTGCAATGCAGCATAATGACTCCTATTCCGAGTCAACTTATTCCTTTGTCAATAATATTACGACACCGGAGGGAGGCACACATCTGGAGGGCTTCCGCCGTGCTCTGACAAAAACCTTAAATGAATATGCAAGATCCAACAAGCTCCTGAAGGAAAGCGAGGATAATCTGAGCGGAGAAGATATCCGTGAAGGTATGACTGCTATCGTAAGTATTAAGGTAGAGGATCCTCAGTTTGAAGGACAGACAAAGCAGAAGCTTGGAAACAGTGAGGCCAGAGCTGCAGTTGATAGTATCCTTTCTGAGGGACTGAAGATTTACCTGGAGCAGAATCCTACGGTTGCAAAGGCTATCTGCGAGAAGTCTATTCTTGCCCAGAGAGCCAGAGCGGCTGCAAGAAAGGCAAGGGATCTGACAAGAAGAAAGTCTGCTTTGGACGGACTTGCTCTTCCGGGTAAGCTGGCTGACTGTTCCGATCCGAATCCGGAAAATTGTGAGATCTACATCGTAGAGGGAGATTCCGCCGGCGGCTCTGCAAAGACAGCAAGAAGCCGTGCTACCCAGGCAATTCTTCCTCTGAGAGGTAAAATCCTGAATGTAGAGAAGGCAAGATTAGACAGAATTTATGCAAATGCCGAGATCAGAGCCATGATCACTGCTTTTGGTACCGGAATCCATGATGATTTTGATATCACGAAGCTGCGTTATAACAAGATTATCATCATGACGGATGCCGACGTGGATGGAGCTCATATCAGTACCCTCCTTTTGACTTTCCTCTATCGTTTCATGCCGGATCTGATCAAGGAAGGCCATGTATATCTGGCCCAGCCGCCTCTTTATAAGCTCGAGAAGAATAAAAAAGTATGGTATGCCTACTCTGACGAAGAATTAAATGCGATCCTTGCAGAGGTAGGAAGAGATAATTCGAACAAGATCCAGCGTTATAAGGGACTTGGAGAGATGGATGCGGAACAGCTTTGGGAGACAACCATGGATCCGGAGAAGCGTATCTTAAAGAGAGTCAACTATGATGAGGATACGGCAGCTGAGATTGACCTTACCTTTAATACCCTGATGGGTGATCAGGTAGAACCGCGAAGAGAATTCATTGAGAAGAATGCAAAATATGTAACGAATCTCGATATTTAAGAGAGGGCTTAAGGCAGGAGCAAAAGAATGGATGACAAAATTTTTGACAAGATAAGCGATGTCGATCTGAAGAAGACGATGGAAACCTCCTACATTGATTATGCAATGTCGGTTATTGTTGCCAGAGCTCTTCCCGACATTCGTGACGGATTAAAGCCGGTACAGAGACGTATTCTCTATTCCATGATCGAACTGAACAACGGACCGGATAAGCCCCATCGTAAATCGGCGAGAATCGTCGGTGATACAATGGGTAAATATCACCCCCATGGTGACAGCTCTATCTATGGAGCCCTCGTTAATATGGCACAGGACTGGTCAACCAGATATCCTCTGGTTGACGGACACGGAAACTTCGGATCTGTCGATGGAGACGGTGCCGCAGCCATGCGATATACCGAGGCCAGACTGACAAAAATCTCAATGGAGATGCTGGCGGACATCAACAAGGATACTGTTGATTTTATGCCGAACTTCGATGAGACGGAGAAGGAGCCGAAGGTTCTTCCGGCAAGATTCCCGAATATCCTTGTCAATGGAGCAACGGGTATTGCCGTAGGTATGGCAACCAATATTCCGCCCCATAATCTCAAAGAAACCGTCGATGCCTGCGTAAAGATGATCGACAATGAGATCAATGAAGACAGGGATACCTCAATCGAGGAAATTCTCGATATCATCAAGGGACCGGATTTTCCGACCGGCGGTGTGATCCTTGGAAAAAGAGGCATCGAAGAAGCCTATAGAACAGGCAGGGGTAAGATCAGAGTCAGAGGTGTGACCGATATTGAGCCGATGGCAAACGGTAAAAACCGTATCGTCATCACAGAGCTTCCCTACCTGGTAAATAAGGCAAGAATGATCGAGAAGATCGCAGATCTTCACAAGGAAAAGAAGGTTGACGGCATTACAGCCTTAAGAGATGAGTCTGACAGACAGGGTATGCGTGTGGTTGTTGAGCTTCGCGCAAATGTAAACCCGAATGTCGTTCTGAACCAGCTCTATAAGCATACTCAGCTGCAGGATACCTTTGGTGTAAATATGATTGCCTTAGTAGACAATCAGCCGAAGCTGCTCAATATTCATGAGGTACTGAAGTACTACCTCCTTCATCAGGAAGAGGTTGTTACCAGAAGAACAAGATACGATCTGAATAAGGCCCAGGAAAGAGCTCATATCTTAGAGGGTCTGCTGATTGCCCTGGATTATATCGATGAGGTGATCGCCCTGATCCGTTCTTCTGCCAATACAGCAGAGGCAAAGCAGAAGCTGATCGAGAGATTTGAACTTTCAGATGCACAGGCTCAGGCAATCGTAGATATGCGTCTTCGTGCCCTGACAGGTCTGGAAAGAGAAAAAATCGAGGCAGAATATAAAGAGCTTCAGGAAAAAATTGCAGAATATAAGCTGATCCTTTCCGACAAGAAGGTACTTCTTGGCGTGATCAGAACAGAAATCCTTGCAATTTCCGGCAAATATTCCGATGAGAGAAGAACACAGATCGGCTATGACGAATATGACATGACCACAGAGGATCTGATTCCGGAAAATGATATTGTCATTACCATGACCAATAAGGGATATGTGAAGCGGATGGTATCCGATACCTTCAAGGCACAGAACAGAGGCGGAAGAGGCATCATCGGAACAACCATGGTGGATGAGGATTATATCAAGGATCTCTTCATGGCATCGACCCATGACTATATCATGTTCTTTACCAATATGGGAAGGGTATACCGTCTTAAGGGATATGAGATTCCGGAAGCAGGCAGAAATTCCAGAGGAACTGCCATCATCAATCTTCTGAATCTCCAGCCGGAGGAAAGCGTAACAGCCGTGATTCCTTTCAAGGAATACGAGGAAGATAAGTATCTGATCATGGCAACCAGAAAGGGAACGGTCAAGAAAACACCGATGATCGACTACAAAAATGTCAGAAAGGCAGGACTGGTAGCGATCTCCCTTCGGGAAGATGATGAATTGATCTCCGTAAAATACACAGACGGAGAGAGAGATGTTTTCCTGGTTACCAAATACGGAAAATGCATCCGTTTCAACGAAAAGGATGCCAGAAAGACCGGCCGTGCTTCTATGGGTGTCAGAGGTATCAATCTGGAGGAAAAAGACGAAGTAATCGGCATGCAGATTGATCTGGAAGGCAAGGATCTTCTCTTTGTTTCCGAAAAAGGAATCGGAAAAAGAACAAATATTGACGAATTTTCCACACAGAATCGTGGAGGAAAGGGTGTCAAGTGCTATAAGATTGTGGATAAGACCGGACCTTTGGCAGGCGTTCTTTCTGTAAATGATGATGATGAGATCATGATCATTAACAGTGAAGGCATTATTATTCGAATGAAGATCGATAACATTTCCGAGCTTGGCAGAGATACTTCAGGTGTTAAGGTCATCAATATGGGTGAGGATATTACAGTAGCAAGCATTGCAAAGGTAGTGGAAAAGACAGAACATATGGATGAAGAAAATTCTGTCGAAGAAGGCGAAAATGATGTAAATTCTCAGGAGGCCGGTGAAGAAGGCGAAGCGGAGTAAAGCATGAGAGAAGTCAATGTCAGTGAAATAAGCAAAAATATCAAGGAGATGTGTATATCGGCGAACTATGAGATGTCCGCCGATATGCAGAAGGCTCTTTCAGATGCCCTCGAAAAGGAAGAATCTCCGGTAGGAAAGAGAATTCTTTCCCAATTGCAGGAAAATCTAAAGATTGCGAAGGAAGAATACATTCCGATCTGTCAGGATACCGGAATGGCGGTCATTTTCCTGAAGATTGGCCAGGATGTACATCTGGTTGGCGGTGATCTGACCGAGGCAGTGAATGAAGGAGTCAAGGCAGGCTATGTAGAAGGCTATCTGAGAAAGTCCGTTGTAAAGGATCCCTTAATTCGGGAAAATACCAAGGATAATACGCCGGCAATCCTTCATGTTTCAATCGTTCCGGGAGATCAGGTAGAGATCAAGGTGGCTCCAAAGGGCTTTGGCAGTGAAAATATGTCAAAGATCTTTATGCTGAAGCCGGCAGATGGAATCGAAGGAGTCAAAAAGGCTATTTTATCGGCAGTAGAGGATGCAGGGCCAAATGCCTGTCCGCCCATGGTAGTCGGAGTAGGACTCGGAGGAGATTTCGAAAAGGCAGCGATCATGGCGAAGGAGGCTCTGACCAGAGAGGCAGGGGAACATTCCGACATTCCTTACGTAAAAGAAATGGAAGAAGAGCTTCTTGAGAAAATGAACGGTCTGGGAATCGGACCGGGTGGTCTTGGCGGAAGGGTAACGGTTCTTGCAGTCAATATCAATACCTTTCCGACCCATATTGCAGGTCTGCCTTTGGCAGTCAATATCTGCTGTCATGTAAACAGACATGCGGTAAGAGTCATCTGAGAGGAGAAAACATGGAACAGAAATTACATACACCTATTTCTCAGGAGACAGCAGATTCTCTTACGGCAGGAGACTATATTTTCCTGAGCGGAACCATTTATGTTGCAAGAGATGCAGCTCATAAGAGAATGACAGAGGCTTTGGATCGGGGTGAGGAGCTTCCTTTTCCGATCAAGGACAGTATTATCTACTATATGGGTCCCTCTCCGGCAAGGGAAGGAAGGCCGATCGGCTCTGCAGGTCCGACAACTGCCTCACGTATGGACAAATACGCCCCCAGACTGATGGATCTTGGCCAGAGGGCTATGATCGGCAAGGGAAAGCGTACAAAGGAGGTATTAGACGCCGTTGTACGCAATCACGGCATTTATTTTGCGGCTGTAGGCGGAGCAGGTGCCTTAATATCCAAATGCATCAAAAAATCCGAGCTGATCGCTTATGAAGACCTGGGAGCAGAAGCCATTCGTAAGCTGGAAGTAGAGGATTTTCCTATGGTAGTCGTGATCGATTCCAAGGGAAATAACCTTTATGAAACAGCTAGTTTAGAATTTAAAAAAACTGTTTGACAAAAGTAATCCTGTCTAGTATAATTTCATTTGCTAGTCATGATTGACTAGTGAATTGCATAGATGTTTTATCATCAGGCAAAGAGGAGAAGTACTCAAGTGGCTGAAGAGGTGCCCCTGCTAAGGGTATAGACGGTTCACGCCGTGCGAGGGTTCAAATCCCTCCTTCTCCGTTGAAAGAGAGCAGCACATACTGTTCTCTTTCCTTTTGAGCAAAGAATAAAGTGTATAAAAACACCAAAAAGTGTATACACAATTCTAAGTTTTCAATACAATTTAAATTTTTTAAAAAATTTAAAAAAAGGTGTTGACAAGGCCCTTACAGCGAGGTATTATAAATAGGCACTCGCGAGACGGGTGCTCACGAAAGCCTTGAAAA
>CAVHNP010000044.1:0-19513 GCA_963637505.1 Prevotella sp. CAG:279 | reverse complement strand
AATAAGAACCGACAAAGGTTTATAACCTTGTCGGTTCTTATACTAAAACTTACGAAGATAGAAAAAACTATATTTTTTTCTTGCAATCTATTCCTGAATCTGATATTATATGCATGTTGTGAACTCGCGAGAGAACACAAATTAATCGACAAGGAGGTGCGAATATGGCAAAATGTGATGTTTGCGGAAAAGGAGCTCATTTCGGAATTAAGGTGAGCCACTCTCATAGAAGATCCAATAAAATTTGGAAATCAAATGTGAAAACCGTAAGATGCAAAGTTAACGGAGCTTCAAAGAAGATGCATGTATGTACTTCCTGCCTGAGATCCGGAAAAGTTGAAAGAGTTTAATCTTTCTTTAAAAGAACCTGTCAGATGACAGGTTCTTTTTTTTCGTTACAGTGTTATAAAAACGTTCCCCCACGATATGCTTGCATATCTGTGAGGGAACGTTAATGTAAGCCGAATAAAAGAATGAAAACTTTTGGTATGGAAGATTGGCACAAAAGGAAGTATATTCCTCCAGGGACTGCTCTCGCTCTGTCCTCGCGCAGCGGTACTAAGCTCACACTGCGCACAAGTGCTTGTGTTCGCTAAGAACCGGCGCTCCGGATGTCCCTTTCGGAATAAAGCTTCCTTTTTGTGCCAGTGCATCAGGGAAAAGCCAAAATTAAAGGCCGAGATGTTCTGCCCAGGATCAAAAACCGTTGAAAAACCCCAGTGCTTAGCAAGAGGTACATGGCACATGTGCCTCGAGCTTAGCATCTGCTGGGTTTTTCCGCGAGCGAAAGCGTGTTTTAGATCCGGCAGAATCATTCTCGGCCTTTTGTAGTAGATAAAAAAGAACAAGGATATGCAGCACGGAACAATCCATGTCCCATATCCCTGGGGCAGATTTATTTCTCTGCATCCGACTTCTCGGCCTTCTTCTCCTCTTCCTTCTCATTCATCGCATTTGTCAGCATATCGGCAAAAACCTCTTCTGCCTCATTCACCTTCTCCTGCTGGGACGGTGTTCTCTTCTTTGCTCTCTTACCAGCTGTAATACGATCGGCAATCTCCGGAACCAGGTCCAGGATCTTTGTAATGCTGTCCTGATTTCTGATATTAACCAGACGAATCCTGTCTCCCTGAATCACCAGAACGCTGTTCGGGCTGATCTTTCCTCCCATGCCTCCGGCACTGTTTTTCTTCTTGGGATCTCCGAAAGCGCCTCCGCCCAGGCCAAAGGAAACATCCACCAGGGGAAGAATGATCGTATCTCCGAAATTGATCGGGTCACCGACAACGGTCTTTGATGAAACAAAGCTGTTCATTCCCTTTAAAAGAGATTCTACTGTACTGCTGAAGCTGTTCTCTGCCATTTTATTACCTCCTCTTTACGCCTTTCCAATCAAGGAAAAGATCACCTTTCTAACTTCTTTATCCTTCACCATACGAATGATCAGGATTAATAAATATATCAATTGAAAACTGCCGCCTATCTTCAGCCATCCTCTGAAATAGGCATCTTCCGAAAGGAAATCAGGATTGATCTCCAGCTTTTCTCCATAAACAAAGGGAAACATGCTGATCAATCCCAGGGTCTTTCCGGTCAGATCCGGTTCTCCCCAGGAAAAATCCGCCTCTCCTTCTGCCTCTTTCATATGAAAAGACCGGAAGAAGCTGAGCATATAGGACATCATCTTAATGATTCCCTCCCTACAGCTATCCTCCTGCAGGATTCCTTTTATCTGGGAAAAGAAAGATGCTCCTTCTTTTTTCTTTTTTCTTTTTTCTTTGCCTTTTTTCTTTCTTAGGGAAATTCTCTTCTGAAGTCTTTTCTTTTTTCCTTTTTCTTCAGAATCTTCTTCCTTTCCCGGACTGCCCTTTTCTTCTTTTCCGGCAGCCTCCGTCTTTTTCTTCTGCTCTGCCTTTCCCTCTTGATCCGTCCCGGAAGCATCCCCGGCCGAGGGCGGCTTTTCTCTTCCTTCCGACTCTGTCTCTGTGACAGCTACTTTCTTTTTCTCTTTGGAAGATTCTTTATTCTCCTTTGAAGGGAAAATCCTTATTCCAAAGATACGTAGGGAAAATTGCAGCTCTTCTTCATAGGAAAACTTTCCCCTCAGGCCGATTCCCAGCCAGGATATGGCTCCCCTTGCGGAAAAGGCATCCTCATCCCTAACTTCCGCTTCAAAGAAAACCGGCACAAATAAGATCAGACAGAGGCCGAGGAGAAGGAGGCCGAGCAGGCAAAGCAATACGATTCCGATTATCTTCAGAATCAGAAGAATGATATGCAGCATATAACCAGCCTTCTTCCTTTCCTACTCTGAAAAATATGCATCAAATACGCTCTTTGCTACCGGAACAGCATAGGTTCCGCCACTTCCGGAATCTTCTACGATTACCGCAATCGCAATCTTGCCATAGCCTTCCTGATAAGCATATCCGATAAACCAGGCATGAGCCGAATCCGAGGAATCAGAAAATTCCGCTGTTCCGGTTTTACCTCCTGCGGTATAGCTCTGTCCGCTCAGACCCCGAGCCGTTCCGTTCTCCACCGTATATTCCATGTATTCCTGCAGGGTCTTGCTCTCACTTTCAGAGAAGATCTCACCATAGAAATCCGTATGGAAGCTCTTTACCAGACTGCCTTCATTATTTTCAATCCGATCTACCACATAAGGTGTGATCAACTCACCGTCATTTGCGATCGCTGATGCAAGCAAGGCCATGTGATAAGGGCTGACCGTTGTCTGTCCCTGCCCGATCACCGTTTGCATGATCTCGGCAGAAGAAGCAGAATCAGAAAGAGAAAAACTGCTCTTCTTATATTCAAAGCTGGTCGGCAATGCCGTATTGAAAAGAGAATCATTCACCAGCTCGATATAATTGCTCAGATTCAGATTCAGACCAATGTTTGCAAAAGAAGCATTACAGGAATTGGCAAAGGAGCTTTCCAGATTTTCCTGTCCATGGACGGTATTGTGATAACAGTGGATCGTCGAACCATCCTGGGTAAGCTCTCCGCTGCAGTCAAAGCTGTAGTCATCACCGCTTCCGTTATGCTCTCTTAAATATTCCACCGTTGCGAAGATCTTGAAGATCGACCCGGGCGGATATGCGCCCTGGGTTGCACGATTCAAAAGAACGGACTGGGAACTGTCCGAAACAATGGAATCCCAGTCGGAAGCCAGGCTGTTGGGATCAAAATCCGGTTTGGAAACCATGGCCAGAATCTTACCGCTTGTCGGCTCGATCGCAACAACCGCTCCCTGATGTGAGCCGAGGGCATTATAGGCTGCCTCCTGCAGGGAGACATCCAATGTGGTTACTACATTGTCACCGTCACTCTTCTGACCGGTCAGCTGCTTTAAGATTCTCTGGGGCAGGAACTCATGGGAGCGCAGCATATAAAAGTTTGCACTCTGTTCAATTCCCGCACTGCCCTGAATCGTATAACCTACCGTATGGGCAAATTCATTCGCATAGGGATAAACTCTGGTCTCATTTCCTTCGTCATCCGTCTGCGTTGTCGCCAAAACACTTCCGTCACTTGCTAAAATATCTCCCCGAACCGTCTGCTTGGAAAAGCTTTCCGTTCTGGCATTATAGGAATTATTGATCACGGATTCTGCCCGGAAAAACATAAACCAGGCAAAATAAGCGATCCATCCAAGAAAGATCAGTAAAAAGAGATAGGTAACGACCGCGAATTCTTTATTTCTGGTTCTAATTGAGGTCCCGGATTTCCCTGTCCCTCTTTCGATTTCCGCTTCGGCTCCGCCTGCCGCTCTCCCGCTTTTCCCGCTCCGGCTTTCTTTGTACTTCCGGCTGTCTGAGCGGCTTGCTTCTTCCGGTTTTTTCTTTCTTTTTCGAAATAACGCCACTTTCTTCTTTCTCCTTAAAAAGATAAAGTCCCAGAATAATGTTAAAGACAATAAAGGAACTCAGGAAGGAACTTCCTCCATAGCTGACAAAGGGCAAGGTAACACCCGTAGAGGGAATAAACTTTGTTACACCGCCGACTGTCAAAAATACCTGAAAAATGTAGGCTGTTCCCAAGCCCAGGGCAATCAGCTTATAAAAGCTTCTGTGAATCTTCATCGCTATATTTAATATAATGAAGAAACAGCACATGCAGATCAGCACAAGGCAAACCGCAACAATGCCGCCCATCTCCTCAGAAATAGCCGAGAAAATGAAGTCCTGCTGGACGACAGGAATACTGGTCGGCAGTCCCTGATAAAGTCCGGAGCCAAACCAGCCTCCGCTTCCGATCGCAAAAAGGGACTGGGAAACCTGATAACCGGCTCCGTCGATCACGGAAAAAGGATCTCTCCAAGCGATCACTCTGGTTCTTACATGAGAGAAAACAAAGTAGGCCGCAACGGAAGCCAGAGCACCCGCTCCGAGTCCCGCAAAGAGATAGCTGACCTTTCTCGTTGCCACATAGAGCATAACGACATAGACCATAAAAAAAAGAAGTCCTGCGCCCAAATCCTTAGATGCAACCAGAATCATCACATGAAGGGCAGCAATTCCCGTTGCCAGAAGCAGATTTTTAAATTCTATGGAATGATTCAGGATCGCAGCAACAAAAAAGACGAAAACGATCTTGATAAATTCTGAAGGCTGAAGGGATATTCCTCCCACCGTGATCGCCAGCTTCGCTCCGTAGCTTACTGCACCGAGCACTGCCACGCCTCCGAGAGAAAGGATGCCAAGTCCCGCATAAAAATAGGTAAGTTTATCAAGAAAGGTGATCTTTTCGATCAAAAAAGGAATCAGAATCGTACCAAAAGCCGCAACGATCGCGATCATCAGCTGCTTCATGGCATTGTCGATATCCAGTCTGCCCAGCATGATAAAACTGATACTCAAAAGCATACACATATTGTTCAGCAAAAGCTTGGGCGCATTTTTATAAACCAGACCATAGGTCAGCTCTATAAAAACAAAGAGCAGGATCACGGCGGCCGCCAGGATCACATACTTCATGTCCTGCTTCACAATAAAAAGATCCATAAATCCCATAAACTGGATCAAAAAGATCTCATATCTCTGCAGCTGAAACAAAAGGCTCCGATCCTCATCCGTTCGATTTGATCTCAGGGCCGAAAAGCTTTGAAATGTGTATACAGCCATCAGTATGATCATGAGATATTTCGTTATTTCAATAATAATAATTGTCATTGAACTCCCCGTCTGAAATGACCGTATGTAAATTCATCATTAAATGAAATCTTCGTTTTATTCAGAAAATTTCTGTAATTACTGTAACATGTTTCGATTTCTTTCGCATCCTCTTTTGTAAATTTCATTCTCCAGGATGAAATTCCCATCAAAGACAGCTGCTTTCCTTCAGAAAAAAGCATGGTCGGCACGCTGTTATAAATGCGAATGGAGCAAATATCACAGAGATTCCTTACCGGAAAACTTTTGTGATAACGATCCCGAAGAGAGAGGAAATTTCCATGCTTTTTCCTTGCGCAGCCCTTTGTATTCTTCAAAACACAGCTGGCTGCTGTCATCAGAGGCGTCCTGCCATAGAGAACCATGGTAGATCCGGTATTATTTCTCTTCTTCAGCTCAGATGCATTTAATTCGTAGGGAATGGTATCTCCGCCGACTCCCTGCTCTGCAAGAAAACGCTCACTGTAAGAATTCCAGCTGTAAAGGGAAGCATCACTTCTCAGCTTTTGCCGGCATTCTTCTTCAGGCAGCTTTTTCTTTAGAAAAGCGAGCTCATCTATTCCTCTGACCAGATATCTGTCAAATTCTGCCTCTTCGATCTTATCCCAAAGGCGGTCATAGCGCTCCGCCGTATCTTCCCGAAAAACTGCCGGAAGGGCATAACCGGCCAGCATTCCCGCCTCGTGAATCCGCAAGGTAAGTTCTTTCAGATCCTCCTCCGGAAGAAAGGAATGACAATCCAGATAGATCAAAGCAGTTTCTTTGTGTTTTAAGACGGTATCCAGCTGTTCCTGATTCATCAGGCTGACGCTCAGACCCTGGTCCGGAAGGGAATCGGCAAAAGACTCCTCAGCCGGCTTTTTCTCCTGTAGCTTTCCTCTCTTTTCCGAGAAGGCTTTCAGCAGCTCTGTTACTGCCTCTCTTCTCAGTGCATTTAAAGCACCGATCCTGCAGAAAAGGCCTTCCTCCAGATCAATCTGCATGCTTTTTGCATAGAAAGGCGTATTACCAAGCTTAGACAGCTTTTCCCGAATGGTAGCCTCTCCTATCGGATTCCCTTCTGCCTTCTGCGGTATCTCTCCTTCCAGGCTGACCTCTTTTCCCCGATAAGACAAAGTCAGACGGATCTTTTCTCCGGCATGCATACGGAAAGATATCTCTAAAGGCAGCTTCTCCAGCTCTGTTTTAGGCAGTGGCAGCTGCTCCCCGCTTTTCTCATGAGCAGCCTTCTCATGAGTGATCATGTTTTCCGAAGGATCCGGACAGAGAAAGCCATTGGTAAAGCCGCTTCTGTTCCCCAGCTTCAGAAGATATTTTCGGTCTTTCTCACTCACCTTGTCCGCTCTTCCGGCCTGGGCGAGATCCAGATACTTCCGATAGACAGAAGTGACACCGGCTGCATACTGTGCCTGCTTCATTCTTCCCTCGATCTTGAAAGAATAGACGCCTGCATCGATCATTTCTTTTAAGGAATCCAGGGCACAAAGATCCTTCAGGCTGAGGATGGCATCCTCCCGGCTCAGAAGCTTTCCCTTCTCATCCAATATGTCATAGGGCAGACGGCAGGGCTGGGCACAGCGTCCCCTGTTGCCGCTTCTGCCTCCCAGCATGGAGGAATAAAGACACTGGCCTGAATAACTGTAGCAAAGAGCTCCGTGAACAAAGCTTTCCAGCTTTACCGAACTCTTCTCATGGATCCTCCTGATCTCATCCAGGGAAAGTTCCCTCGGCAAAACGACCTGGGCAAAACCCTCCTTCTCCAAAAAGGAAATTCCATAAGAAGAAAGAGCATTCATCTGGGTACTGGCATGCAATGGCAGCTCCGGCATGGTCTCCTTCAGAAGGCGGACAAGGCCAAGATCCTGAACGAGAACCGCATCCAATCCCGCTTCATAAAAGGGAAAAAGGTAATCCGGGACTTCCTTCAGCTCCTCCTCTTTAAAAAGAGTATTTACCGTAAGGTAGAATTTCTTCCCGAGAAGATGGGCGATCTCAATCGCCCGAATCAGTTCCTCGTCAGAGAAATTCTGGGCATAAGCCCGGGCACCGAATTTCATGCCTCCTGCATAAACCGCGTCTGCCCCGGCATTGATCACTGCACAAAAGGTCTCATAGGAACCGGCCGGTGCCAGAAGTTCTGTTTTTCCTTTACTTTTTATATTATGTAAACCGTCCATCAGTTTACTTCCTTTTCATAGGGATAAGAAAAATGTTCATAGGCAAGTCTGGTTGCCTCCCTGCCTCTCGGTGTTCTGTTCAAAAAGCCACTCTTTACCAGATAAGGCTCATAAACGTCCTCGATCGTTCCGGCATCTTCTCCTACCGAGGCCGCAAGGGTCTCCAATCCGACGGGTCCTCCTCCAAACTTCTCAATGATAGTCAGAAGGATCTCCCTATCATTCATATCCAGTCCATCCTGATCTACATCCAGAAGATTCAGGGCATGGGCTGCTACCTCTTCTGTGATCACGCCATCATACTGCACCTGGGCAAAGTCCCTGACCCTCTTCAGAAGACGGTTTGCCAATCTGGGCGTTCCCCTGGAACGACGAGCCAGCTCCCGGGCTCCCTTCTCGTCCAGCTCAACATTCAACCTGGCAGCAGAATGAATCAGAATGGTTTTCAATTCTTCATGGGTATAGAATTCCAGGTGATTGATCACACCGAAACGATCCCGGAGGGGAGCCGACAAAAGACCAGCCCTCGTCGTCGCCCCTACCAGGGTGAATTTCGGCAGATCCAAACGAATTGATCTAGCGGAAGTTCCCTTTCCGATCATGATATCGATCGCAAAATCCTCCATGGCAGGATAAAGAACCTCTTCTACCTGACGGTTCAGTCTGTGAATCTCATCGATAAATAAAATATCATTCGGCTGAAGATTATTTAAGATCGCCGCCAGCTCTCCCGGTTTGGAGATTGCAGGTCCGGATGTGATCTTGATATGTACCCCCATCTCATTTGCAATAATGCAGGAAAGGGTTGTCTTGCCCAGGCCGGGCGGACCATAAAAAAGCACATGATCCAGTGGCTCCTGCCTTTGTTTTGCCGCCTCAATATAGATCTTGAGCATATCTTTTGTTTTTTTCTGACCGATATATTCATCCAGCCTCTGCGGACGCAGGGAACTCTCCAGCTTTACATCCTCTTCCTGGAATTCGGTTGAAATCACTCTTTTTGCCATAGGCTTCCTTTATATTTATATTAATTCCTTTAATACCAGCTTGAGGATCTCTTCCGGATCGGAATCCTCCTCAATCGGAACACGTTTCACGGCTGCCGTTACCTCTGCAGCATTATATCCAAGAGCAGTCAAAGCCAGGATCACATCTTCCTTTACGGAAGAAGCCGCTGCTCCCTCGCTTCCTGCTGCCAAGCTTTCCTCAAAGGTATCCTCCAGGCTGAACTTATCCTTAAGCTCAATGATCACTCTCTGGGCTGTCTTCGCTCCGACGCCCTGGGCTCTGGAAATCGCCTTGGCGTCTCCTCCAAGAATGGCAAACTTTAATTCTTCTGCAGATAAAGCAGACAGGATACTCAAGCCTGCCTTAGGACCGATACCACTCACCGAAATCAACAGTTTGAAGAGACGCAGCTCCTCCTTGCTCTGAAAGCCAAAAAGCTGCATGGCATCTTCCCTGACCTGCAGATAGGTATAAACCTTTATCTCCTCTCCCAGACCGGCTCTGCCAAAAGCGGCAGCAGGCACATAGATTCGATAACCGATCCCACCTGCCTCGACTACCAGGCAGTCTTCTTCGATATCTGCCAGTTCTCCCTTTATATATGCATACATTAGACTCTTTCTCCCAGATAATAAAAGCCCTTACAGCTCTTCAGATAAACCTGACAGATCTCTCCGATCATAGAAGCATCTCCCGGAAAATGCACAACGCTGTTATTTTCCAAGCGCCCCGTTACCAGCTGCTCATCCTGACGGTTCAAGGATTCTACCAATACAGGCAGGGTCTGGCCTTCCAGCTTCATTGCCTTCTCAGCAGAGATCTCCTGAACCGCCTTTAAGAGACGGTCAAACCTTCTTTTGACCGCCTCCTCCGGCACCTGATCTTCCATTTCTGCAGCCGGTGTGCCGGTCCTCTTTGAATAGATAAAGGTAAAGGCATTGTCATATCTGACTCTCTTGACCAGATCCATGGTCTCCTCAAAATCCTCTTCTGTCTCTCCCGGGAAACCAACAATAATATCCGTTGTAAGAGCGATATCCGGCATTGCTTCCCTGATTCGGTCAACCAAAGCCAGGTAAGATTCCTTTGTATAATGCCGATTCATCTTCTTCAAAATACGGCTGGAGCCGGACTGAACCGGCAGATGAAGATGGCCGCATACCTTCTTTGCATTTGCCATCACCTCAATCAGTTCATCCGAAAGATCCTTTGGATGAGAGGTCATAAAGCGGATTCTCTCGATTCCTTCAATCTCATCCGCTTCCTTTAAAAGTTGGGCAAAAGACACCTTCTCCTCTAAGGTGAGTCCATAGGAGTTTACATTCTGCCCTAAGAGCATGATCTCCTTGACTCCATCCCCTGCCAGCTTTCTGATCTCCTCCAGGATATCTTCCTTCTTTCTGCTGTATTCCCTTCCCCTAACATAGGGCACAATACAATAGGTGCAGAAATTATTGCAGCCGTACATGATATTGACACCGGACTTAAAAGAATAAGTACGGATATTCGGCAGATTCTCAACAATCTGGGAATTATCGTCCTCGAAAAGGGAAATCTCCATCTGCTGATCCGCGATCGCCTTTGCTGTCAGCATAGGCATCTCAAAAAGGTTATGGGTGCCAAAGATGACATCTACAAAACGGTAGCTCTTTTTGATCTTCTCCCGAACTTCTTCCTCCTGCATCATACAGCCGCAGAGGCCGATCATCATATTCGGATTTTTCTTTTTGTAGCCATTTAGGCGGCCCAGTCTGCCATAAACCTTTAAATTCGCATTTTCCCGAACGGTACAGGTATTATAAAGAACGTAATCCGCATCCTCGGATTCTGTTTCTACATATCCCATTTCCTCCAGAATACCGCGCAGCTTTTCAGAATCATGGGCATTCATCTGGCAGCCAAAGGTCGTCACATGATAGGTCAGAGGTCGTCCCAGTTCAGAGGAAAGATTATCGGTATATTCTCTCACCTGTCTGATATAAGAATAAATTTCCTTTGTTTCCTGCATATTAATTCCCGTATTTCTTTCTGTGCATTTCTTCTAAGGATTCCACCTTACCGTTTTCGTCTACAATATCTATATTATCGAGCTGGCTTCGGATGTTTGCCCGAATTGCTGTCAGGTACTCCTGTCTGAGTCTTGCCTGCTCTTCTTTTTCTGCTGCTGTAAGGCCTTCTGCCTTGGATTTATGATAAAGCTCGTTGATACGGGCAATTGTTTTCTCATCAATCATACTAAACTCCTGTTCAATTTTCTTTCAGCATCTGTTTCCTTGATGTATTCTTCCAGTTTAAAGGAAGCATCCTCTGCCGCTGCAAAAAGAGTACCGATCTTATAGCCTTCCATGATTCCTGAAATCACGGAAACATCCTCTCCGTTTGCGATCACCATATCGGCACCCGATCTGGTTGCGATTCTGGCAGCAGATAATTTGGTCATCATTCCGCCGGTTCCGACATCACTCTGCGATACGCCGGCCATTTTTTCGATTTCTTCATTCACCTCTTCTACAAAGGTGATCAGCTTTGCATTCGGATCCTTATGAGGATCCGCTGTATAAAGTCCGTCAATATCGGACAAAAGGATCAAAAGATCCGCACTGGTAAGGGAAGCCACCAGAGCCGACAAAGTATCATTATCACCAAAATGAATCTCATCGGTGGCGATCGTATCATTCTCATTTACAACCGGAATGATCCCCATTCGGAAAAGCTCTTCTAAGGTATTATGCGCATTTTGTCTGGCATAAGGATTCAAAATAGAATACTTGGTCATCAGAATCTGTCCTGTCAACTGGTCATATTCCGAAAAAAGCTTCTGATAATTCATCATCAGTCTGGCCTGACCGATCGAAGCACAGGCCTGTTTCTGGCAAACCGTTTTCGGTTTTCCATTCATTCCGACTGCCTTACGGCCAACCGCGATCGCTCCGGAAGAAACCAGGACGATGTCCTTCCCCTGATTATGAAGATCGCAAAGCTGACGAACCAGCTTTTCTACCTTGTTTAAATTAATCGCTCCCGTCTCCGGATGGGTCAGAGAGGAAGAGCCTATTTTCACGATGATTCTCTTCTTATCCTTAAAGGAAGAACGGATCTTAGATTCTGAAACAGTCATAATATTCCTTATCTCTTTTATACGCCAAATGACACGATAGAATTATCGTGTCATTTCGCATGCTTATTCTCTTTCAATCAGATCAGCCTTATGCTGTCTTAATAACATTCTTCGGCTGTTCAATCTTATAGATGATATGTTTCGGGCATTCCTTTGCACAAAGACCGCAGTTTCTGCACTTATCATAATCGATCTTAGCCACATTGTTCTCAACATGGATGGCGTCGAAAGGACATGCCTTTTCGCACTTCTTGCATCCGATACAGCCTACGCTGCAGGCCTGCATTACATCACGACCCTTATCTGTGGAAGAACAAGTTACGTGATATTTCTGCTTATCAGGTACAAGATCGATCAGATGACGAGGACAGGTCTCTACACACTTGCCGCAGGCAACGCAGGCATCCTTATCGACCCATGCAATGCCGTTTACAATGTGAAGTGCATCAAACTGACAAGCCTTTACGCAGGAACCAAAGCCAAGACATCCATAAGAACATGCCTTTGCTCCGCCGCCCGGAACATGTGCAGCCATAGCACAATCCATCTCACCGAAATACTTATAATTGTCTTTTGCTCTGTCACAGGTTCCTGCACAATTTACATATGCAACCTGCTTTACGCCTTCCTCTGCAGCTACACCCATAATGCCGCTGATCACCTCAGCAACCGGTGCTCCGCCGACCGGACAAGCATTGACCGGAGCCTCGCCCTTTGCGATCGCTGCCGCAAGACCAGAACATCCTGCATAACCGCAGCCACCACAGTTATTTCCGGGAAGGGCATCTAAAACCGCCTCTTCCTTTTCATCAACTTCTACATAAAATTTCTGTGCCGCAAATCCTAAGAACAGTCCGATCAGAAGGCCGGTACCGCCAACAACGACAGCAGCTAAAATAATGCCTGTTACGTTCATTTGACCGCCTCCTTAAATAATACCGGAAAATCCGAAAAATGCGATAGACATCAGACCTGCTGTTACAAGTACGATCGCCGTTCCCTGGAAAGGTCTCGGGATATCGTTGTATTCCATCTTTTCACGAATTCCTGCCATGATAACGATAGAAATCAGGAAACCGATGGAGGTTGCAAGTCCGTTTACTACACCTGCAAGAATTCCATAGCCATACTGTACGTTGTTCAATGCTACACCAAGTACTGCACAGTTTGTTGTGATCAGCGGAAGGTAAACACCCAAAGCGTTATACAGAGACGGTACGGATTTTTTCAGGAACATCTCTACAAACTGTACCAGACAGGCGATAACCAGAATGAATACGATGGTCTGCAGATAACTGAAATTAAGGGGAACAAGGATAAATTTATAAATCAATCCTGTTACAAATGAAGCGATCGTGATAACGAAAGTAACCGCTCCGCCCATACCTGCTGCTGTATCAATCTTCTTTGATACACCAAGGAAAGGACAAATACCGAGGAACTGGCTCAGAACGACGTTATTAACGATCGCTGATCCAATTGCAATAATTAATAATTCTCTCATGCGTTCTCACCCTCCTCTTTTACTTCTGTCTTTGCTGCCGGCTTTACCGGAGCTTTCTTTTCCGGAACCTGAGCCATATCCTTTACCAGGCCGTCAAATACAAGCTTGCCGCCACAGGCTGCAGAACATGCTGCACAGTTCATCTCGCAAACTACAACTTCTGACTCTGCCTTGCCCTTCTCTGCATTCTTGATCAGAACCCAGTTACGGATCGCAACAAGGGCTGCCAGCACGAAGAAGGCACCCGGTGCCAGAATGAAGATGATGATCGGTGTATATCCAGCTGTACCTGCAGAAGCATCTGCAAGCGGAAGGATCTGGAAACCGAAGATCTGGCCTGCACCAAGAATCTCACGGATCATACCGATCACAGTAAGAGATACGGTAAATCCAAGTCCCATACCAAGACCATCCACCAGGGAAAGTCCAACCGGATTCTTGGATGCGTAGGATTCTGCACGTCCAAGGATAATACAGTTAACTACGATCAGAGGAATGTAAATACCAAGTGCACTGTAAAGACTCGGTACAAAACCTTCCATCAGGAACTGAACGATTGTTACAAGTGATGCTACGACTACGATATATCCCGGAACTCGAACCTTATCCGGAATGATATTACGAAGTGCGGAAATCAGAATGTTTGAAAATACAAGTACTGCTGTTGTGGAAAGTCCCATACCGATACCATTGATCGCTGAGGTCGTAACCGCAAGTGTCGGACACATACCGAGGAACTGAACTACGGTCGGGTTTTCCTTCACAATACCGTTATAAAGTCTCTCTACATATTTATTCATTTGCACTGCCTCCTAACACTTCGTTGAAATAAGTCAGCGCTGCATTTGTTCCGCCGGTAACGGCTTTGGAAGTGATGGTTGCACCACTGATCGCCTCAATTTGGTTATCGGCAGACGGTGTTGTCTTTACAACCTCCATCGGCGCATTTGCTGCCTGAAGACCGCTAAACTGAGAAGAGAACTTCTCTTCCTTTGCCTTCTGACCAAGACCTGCTGTCTCACTAAGGGAAGTAAAGGCAATGCCGTTTACGCTTCCGTCATTCTGGATACCTAAGGAGAAAGTAAGATCTCCGCCGTATCCGTTGTGATCGGTTACTGTGATTACATAACCGATGACTTCTCCGCTTGCGTCCTGAGCCTCTACAACTGCATCAATCTGAGCATCTGATGCAAGGTCAGCATCTGTCAAAACATCAACTGCTTCATCTGCATCAAAGTCTGCATAATCTACGAAGCTGTCAGCATCCTCGAATACCTGCTTGTAGGCATTCTGTGTTGTATTATAATTTGCACGTTCGATCGGCTCTTTGGTGATCTCATATACAAGACCAAGTAAAAGACCTGATACAAGAGTAATCAGAGTCAGGATCAATGCATCTTTTGCGATAGATTTCATGCCTTCTCTCCTCCTTTACTCTTTTCTTTTACAATACCGAATCCCTTCGGAATCGTAATACGCTCGATCAGCGGAACAAGGATGTTGCTGAAGATGATCGCATAGGAAACACCCTCTGCCATGCTTCCGAAGGTACGGAAGAGTCCTGTCATGAAACCAAGCAGAATACCATATAGGATCTTTCCTTTCGGTGTGATCGGGCTTGTTGCATAGTCCGTTGCCATGAAGAAGGCACCGAGCATCAGACCACCACCACAGAGCTGAGCGCAGATGTAATTCACATCCAGGCCATGGCCGCTGAAGAGGATGATAAAGATCACAAAGGTAATGATATAGCATCCCGGAATGCGAAGATCGATCACGCCCATGAGGATCAGGAAAATAGCACCGATCAGAAGAGCGATCACGGATGTCTCACCGATTGTACCCGGAATACGACCAATCAGCATATCCCATGTGTTTACTGCCTCTCCATTACGAAGCATTGCAAGCGGGGTTGCTGTTGATACACCATCATAGGTGAAGTTGGACATTGCACTGGTAAAGGAAATCAGCATGAAGCATCTTGCTCCCAATGCCGGGTTCATAAAGTTCTGTCCAAGTCCGCCGAAAAGGCATTTTACAACGATAATTGCAAAAAAGCCGCCGACGATCGGCATCCACCAGGGAAGGGATACCGGAAAATTCAATGCCAAAAGAAGGCCTGTTACAACTGCGGAAAGATCTCCGATCGTCTGCTTTCTCTTCGTAACCTTGTTGAAGAGATACTCAGCAGCAACACAGCTGGCGATTGTAATTAAAATCAGCAGGAGCGCGCGAGGTCCGAAGTTCCAGATACCAAAGAAGGAAGCCGGAAGCAAGGAAATGACCACATATAACATGATTCGACTGGTCGTATCCTTTGCGCGGACATGCGGGTTCGATGCTACATTAAATAACTCACTCATGTTATTCCACCTCTCCCTTATTTCTTTCTTCTGTTCGCAAGGACTGTTTTCTTACCAGCCTTGATCGCATGTGTCAAATGTCTCTTTGCAGGACAAATATAACTGCATGATCCGCACTCTACGCATTCTACACCGCCCCACTTTTCAAAGTCTTCAAGGCGGCCGGACTCAGAAAAGTCAGCCAGTCTTGACGGAACGATGCGGCTCGGACAGGCGTCAACACAGCGTCCGCAGCCAATACAATTAGAAGGCTCATAAAAAGCAACTTCGTCTTTTGTAAATGCAAGTAAAGCGGAATTGGTCTTGCCGACCGGAATATCTGTCGTAAAGTTTGAGAATCCCATCATAGGACCGCCATAGATGATCTTCTCCGGCTGGGTCTTAAAGCCACCTGCTGCTTCTACGATCTCTGCAAAATTAGTTCCTGTCGGAACACGGAAGTTGCGCGGATCTGTTACAGCATCTCCTGTGATAGTTACCACACGGCTTGTAACCGGCTGTCCCAGTTTTACGGCACGATAAATCGTACAGAGAGTCTCCACATTGTCTACGATGCATCCGGCATCTGCAGGAAGCATGCTTGAATTGATCTTACGGCCTGTGCAGGCATAGATCATGGAACGCTCAGCACCCTGCGGATATTTGGTCTGCAGCGGCTGTACTGTAATGCGAGGCTCGGAAGCGGTCAGAGAAGTCAGAAGATCGATACAATCCTTCTTATTGTTTTCAATACCTAAAATGCCCTGTGCGCCATCGAAAAGCTGAAGAACAATCTTCATACCTTCGATCAGCTGTTCCGGCATTTCCATCATGATGCGGTAATCGCTTGTCAGGTAAGGCTCACATTCTGCACAGTTTGCAATAATGTAATCAATCTTTTCCGGATTAGCCGGAGCAAGTTTGACGTGTGTAGGGAAGCCTGCACCACCCATTCCTACTACACCTGCATCACTGATCTTTTTACGGATTTCATCATTGGTAAGTGTACTTACATCTTCAACTGTCTCATATTCGACTTCGTCATATAAGCCGTCATTTTCGATGACGATACAATTAACGATTCCACCTGCTGCTACTCTTCTGGCTTCAATCTTCTTCACTGTTCCTGAAACAGATGAATGAATATTGGCAGAAACAAATGAGCCTGCCTCTGCAATAAGCTGACCCTTTTTGACAGCATCGCCGACTTTAACGACCGGTTTTGCCGGAGCGCCGATATGCTGTGACAGCGGATAGACCATGAGACCAGTCGGCTGAAGATCCACGATTGGCTTATCTTTTGATAATTCTTTGCCTTCAAACGGATGTACACCACCGGCGAACGTCTTTAATCCCATTTGTCGCATTCCCCCTTTGTTAGAATAATGATTAAATGAAAATATCTGCAAAGTACTCCACCTTGTGATTTTCATTTTGTTGCTATTTTAACACACTTCAAATTAATTTTACACAAAAAAATATAAAATTTAGTTAGTTAATAAGACTAATATTAGTTTGCTAACGAAACATTCGTCAGACGATCCCCGCCAGAACTTTTCAAAGGAGAAAAACTAACGTATAATACGGCTGTTGATCATTTGCGCAAAGAAAGGCAGATCAAGAGAAAGGAAATCAGGATAAAAACCCATGCTAAGATTTGAATACAGCTACGACATCGAACCCAACCAGGCACAGGAAGCTCTGGTCAAAGAAGACACTCTTCTTTTTGACATTGAAACCACCGGTCTGTCTGCCAAGAGTTCCCATATCTACTGCATCGGCTATGCTTACCGTCAGGATAAAAAGCTGCAGCTGATTCAGCTTTTTGCCGAAAATAAAGAGCAGGAAGCAGAAGTTCTTACTTCCTTTCTGGATACAGCAGCCTCTTTTCATACGCTTTTATCTTATAATGGGCGGGCCTTTGATGTCCGCTATCTGCAGGAAAAATGTGCTTCCTATCAGCTTGATCCTGCCGCTCTGGATCTTCCGCATATCGATCTTTACAGACTTTATCTTCCATATAAGAAACTTCTTGGTGCAAAGAATATGAAACAAAAGAGTCTGGAACTCCTTCTGGATACGGGACGGGAGGATCTTTATACGGGTGGTGAGCTTATTCAGATCTATCGCGACTATACGCAGCATCCGGAGGATGAAAAAAAAGACGTCCTTCTCCTTCATAACAGGGAGGATGTCTACGGACTTTTCCTGCTGACAAAGTTTCATGCTCTGCCTGCACTTTTCTCTGAATTTTCCTATACCATCAGCCAGATCGAACTTGAGGAAGGAGAAAGAAGAACGCTCGCCTTCTATCTAAATCTGAAAGAGGAACTTCCTATTTCCCTTTCTTATTATACAGAGGGGCTTTTCCTTTATGCCCGAAAAAATGCCGGTATTATCAAGGTTCCCCTGACACATGGAAAGATGCGCTTTTATTACGATAATTACCAGGAATATTATTATTTTCCGGAGGAAGATATGGCCATTCACAAGATGGTAGCTAAATTTGCTGCTTCCACTCACCGGGAAAAAGCCAGTGCCAAAACCGCTTACACCTGGCAGGAAGGAAATTTTCTGCCCCTGTATGATCTATTAAATACAGAGGAGCTGAAACTCTTTTATAAAGACACAGCAAAAAAGGAACCGTACATCTTATATGACGATTCCTCTTTTAAGGGTTTTACTATGGCTTATTGTGAAATGCTGTTGAGACATATCACATCACTAAAGTGATGAGATATTTTCAAAGGACATGCGTCGCATGAATAATCGTGCTTCGCACGATGCGACGCTGTGCATCGTATCGCTAAAGCGATACGATAGATATTAGGCAATCGTTCTAGTCTTTTCTTCCAGGATTTCGTTCAGAGCGCTGCCGCTGCTGGTGTGACATCTGACTACATCGGTGTTGCTTTTTTCTGCTTCGGATAAGGCTGTTTTCACCATTTTATGAGAAACCGTATTGGTAAAGAGAATCATCAGATCCGGACTACCGATCTGCCCCCTCATATTTCCCGGCATCTGGGTGAAAACCTTTGCCTTACATTTATGCTTTTTGCAAATCTGCTTATACTGCTGAACCATTCTATCGTGACCACCGATAATTACAATACTCATCTGTATCTCCTCTTCTTCCCGCAATTAGTTTTAACTAACCCTTGAGCGAAAATTCTGCCCCCAAATTCATTCAGGGGGCAAACGTTCTTTTTTATACCTCGCTTTAAGCCCGTTAGGCTTTTCTCTATGTCGTTAGTTTATACTTACTTCTGTTTTTTGTCAATGCCATTCACGATTATTTCAATATCTTTATTTTGACAACTGACCACTATCCTTATTATAAGCCCCACTCTTTCAGTACATCCATGCGACTTTCCACACGTTCATTAGACAACTGCTGCTTTAGCCCTTCTATCGCCTCTTTGTCGAAAATCCGGTAAAAGAAGCGGTGTACCCAGGCAAAAGGAAGAAGAAAAGGATATTTATGCAAATAAGAACAAAAGGGCAATCGAAGCATATGCCTCATTGGCGGAACTGCATTTTCCAGCAGAAAGCGCCTCTTAGCCTGCTTATAGCTGATTCCCCTATAATGCATCATCCTTGCCACCCGCATTTTCTGGTTTTCCTCATTATCGAAACCAAAAATCCCATTCTCAAAGATTCTTTCCGTTGCCTTTTCAAAAAATTCTGCAGAAAGTTCTCTTTTTTCTATCGGCGAAGGGATATCAAACCAGGCTTCATTAAAAGCAAAGATGGTACGGGCAAAGTCATAGAGTCTGATCTCCTTTAGACCTTCAGAGACAAAGTTCCAATCGATCTCACACTTTTTGCATACAATGGCGATATCCATGAATTGCCGGAAGCCAACTCCGATTCCTGAAAAATGCTGATGAAGATGCTCGATCAGGTAAAGAAGTTGGAAAGACCATTCTATGCTTCCCTCCTCTACATGATCCCATGCCTTTAGAAAAAACTCTACCAGGTATTCTTTTCCGGGAACGCGATGAACCAGACTGTCATGCACCTCCAGAGCATAACCATTCTTTTCATACTTGTGTTCTGCGGCGACATATTCGCCTATAAAATGAAAGCCGGAAGATAATAAAGCCTCATGCACTTTTTTCACGTCATCCGGATGGATCAAAAGATCAATATCCCCCATACTTCTTAAAGCCGGTAGGGGATAAAGC
>CAVHNP010000043.1:0-19777 GCA_963637505.1 Prevotella sp. CAG:279 | reverse complement strand
AACAAGCGGGTATTTGCCGGAGAGTGCAAGTACCATGCGAAACCGGTAGATGCGTCGGTGTACTTTACATTGAAAGAAAAAGTTGATAATGCCACAGAAATACGTAAGGCTTTTCCGGAGTATGAGCTTATCTATGGTTTATTCAGCAAAAGCGGCTTTACGCAGCGCATGCTGGATATTGCAAAGGAAAGTGACGGTATTCTTCTGGTGAATGAAGATCATCTGCTGTAATTGATGATGAAGTGATGGGATCATGTGAAGAGCATGGTCCTTTTTTTTTACATTTCCTTCAAAAAGCCTTTACGGAAAAGTGATAGAAGGGGAAAATCCGCATCTGCTATTCTTTTCAGGTACTTAGAAGCCGGATCCGGAGAAACCTGCATCCGGCAATAGTAAGGAAAGGAGAAGCGAATGCTTGAACTTGAACATATAAAGAAATCATTTGATGGAACGTCGGTTCTGAAGGACATTTCCATTCAGGTAGAGGATGGAGAGATCATCTCGATCTTAGGTCCCTCCGGCTGCGGTAAGACAACCCTGCTGAATCTGATTCTGGGAATCACGGAGGCGGATGATGGGGTGATCCGTTACAACGGCGAGGATCTGACCCATACAGCGATGGAAAAGAGAGGCTTTAATATTGTTTTCCAGGACTATGCCTTATTTCCGAATCTGAATGTAGAAGAGAATATTACCTATGGCCTGAAGAATAAACCGGGGATTTCTACGAAGGAGGAGGTAGAGGAACTGATCGGGCTTCTGGGTCTGCAGGAGCATCTGAAGAAAAGGATCGACCAGCTTTCCGGAGGACAAAAGCAGAGGGTGGCTTTGGCTCGTACCATGGTGATGAAACCCCGCATCCTTCTTCTGGATGAGCCCTTGTCAGCCTTAGACGGTGTAATCAAGGAATCCATCAAGGACAGGATTAAGACGATTGCCAGGGAATATCATCTGACCACGATCATCGTCACCCATGATCCGGAGGAGGCTTTGACCTTATCCGACCGGGTATTGATCATCAACCAGGGAAGGATCGCACAGTACGGTCAGCCTTCTGAAATCATTGAAGAGCCCAAGGATGACTTTGTCCGTAAATTTATTCTCAATCAGCTGGAGATCAAGCGCAACAATATTTATGCCCTTTTCGGTGCAGCAGGAATGAAGGAAGCGCCTTATGCGAGGTGCGTATGAAGCGGCAGAATAAGTGCCTGATGCTGATCTTCCTCATTCTGGCCGTGATCTTTGCCTTCTTTCTGGTAATCCCGGTACTCAGGCTTCTCTTCAAGTCCTTTTGGACAGGCAGCGGACTGAGCCTGGAATACTATTTGTCGGTTCTGACAGGAAAGCATTTTGCAAAGATTCTGGCAAACAGCTTCCTGGTCGCGGCAGTATCGGCGCTTTTGGCCGTCGTGATCGCTTTTGTGATGGCCTATAGCGTTCATTACACAAGGATTCCGGAGATGGGGAAAAAAGTAATACAGGCAATCGTGGTTTTGCCTATGTTTCTGCCGACTATCACTTATGGTTTTGCCATCATTTATTCCTTTGGAAAACAGGGACTGATCACCAGACTGCTCGGCTTTCAGCTGTTTAATATTTACGGCTTTGCCGGCCTTTTGATCGGCTACATGATCTATACGATCCCGGTTGCCTATCTTCTGATCCACAATACGATGAGTTATGTAGATAAGAAGACCCTAATCGTTTCCAAGGTGATGGGGGACGGAAGTTTTTCCACTTTTTGGATCGCGGTTTTAAGACCTTTGCTGGGAACTTTGGCTGGTGCCTTTATCCAGACCTTCTTCCTCTGCTTTACGGATTTTGGTATTCCGGCATCGGTAGGCGGAAAATACGATGTGATCGCAACCACCCTCTACAACGAGATGCTGGGTGGCATTCCGGATTTCAACAGGGGAGCGGTTGTGTCGGTCATCATGCTGTTGCCTTCCATTGTCAGCATCCTGCTCCTGCGTTATCTGGAGCGCTATAACATCCGTTATGACAGGATCAGTGATGCAGAACTGAAAGCAAATAAGTGGAGGGATAGGAGTTGGGGACTGAGCTGTGCAGTCCTGTCTCTTCTGATCATTGCCATTTTTATTGTGATCTTCATGGTGCCTTTGGTAGAGAGATGGCCCTATAAGACAGCCTTTACCCTGGAACATTTTCAGGCGGTCTTTGCCGACGGAGAGCTTCGAAAGGTATATCTGCATTCCATAGGGATGGCATTTCTTACCGCCCTCTTCGGCACCCTGATCGCTTACGGAGCAGCCCTGATCACGGCCAGAAGCAGCTTGCCAGGAGCCTGTAAAAGGACGATCGAATCCATTGCCCTGGTTACAAATACCATCCCGGGCATGGTCATGGGTCTGGCTCTTATGTTCAGCTTCTCCGGAAGCAGCTGGCAAAATACCTTTCGCTTAATGATCTTGTGTAATATTGTGCATTATTTTTCGACACCCTATCTGATGATGAAGAATTCTCTCTCGAAGATGAATGCCGGCTGGGAGACCACAGGCATGCTGATGGGAGACAGCTGGCTAAAGACCATTTTGCGGGTGGTAACCCCGAATGCGGCTTCCAGCCTGATTGAAGTCTTCAGCTATTACTTCATCAATTCCATGGTAACGATCAGTGCCCTGGTATTTATTACCGGTGCAAAGACCATGGTGCTTACGACCAAGATCAAACAGCTGCAGTATGTCAATAAATACAATGAGGTATTTGTGCTCTCGCTTCTGATCCTGGCAACCAACCTGCTTGCAAAGGCCATCTTTTCATGGCTTGCAAATAACCGTTCCAAACGGAGTAAATCATAAGAAAAGCGTAGAAGAAAGGAAAAAAGAAACAGTTATGAAAAAGAATCGAATCCTGGCGCTGGGTCTGGCAATGACAACCGTATGCGGTCTTCTGGCAGGCTGCGGCAGCAGTAGCAGTACAACAACAGAAAGCAGTGAAGCTGCAAGCGGAGAAAGCACAGAGAAAAAGGCGGATAGCTCTGCATCTTCTTCTGATGAGCAGGTTATCATCTACTCCAATGCAGACGATGAAGCGATCACTGCCATGTCAGATGCTTTGGACAACAATGGCTATGAAGGAAAGTATGTCTTTGAGACCTTCGGTACCTCTGAGTTGGGCGGCAAGCTTTTGGCGGAAGGAACCAATCTGGAAGCGGATATGGTGACCATGAGTACCTTCTATCTGAAGAGTGCCCAGGAGCAGAACAATATGTTCCTGCCTCTGACCTTTGAAGTGAATACCCTGGAAGAAGTACCGGATTATACCGCTCCGATCACCTCCCAGGAGGGTGCGATCATTATTAATACAGACCTTCTGGAAGAAAATAATCTGCCGAAACCGACCTGCCTGAAGGATCTGGCAAATTCCTGCTATGCAGGCTATCTGGCAGTAACGGATGTAAAATCCTCCTCTACCGCCTGGCTGCTTCTGCAGGCTCTGATCTCTGAGTATGGTGAGGAAGAAGCCCAGCAGATCCTTAGCCAGATCTATGAAAATGCAGGAGATCACATTGAGTCCTCCGGATCTGCACCCCTGAAGCTTTGCGAGGATGGTGAGGTTGCAGTCGGATTTGGTCTTCGCCATCAGGCAGTAGCGGCCAAGAAGGAAGGCCTTCCGATCGATTATGTGGATCCGACAGAAGGTAACTTCTCTCTGACAGAGTCTGTTGCCGTATTGGACAAGGGGGATGACACCAATCCGCTTGCCATGGAAATGGCAGAATGCATCATCAAAAACGGACGTGAGGAACTCCAGTCTTATTATCCGAATGCCCTCTATGAAGGAGAAAGCACAGACAGCGACAGCAAGTCCGCTTATCCGAAGACCTTCAGTGAGGAACTGACCTTTGAGCTTTATGAGAAGCATCAGGCAATTTCCGAAGCAGCAAAACCCTGATCGGATTCAGGGAGGAGAATTATAAATGAAACAGTATAAATTATTGACACCGGGGCCTCTGACCACAACAGACAGCGTAAAGCAGGAGATGCTCTTTGATCATTGTACCTGGGATGATGATTATAAAGAGATCACACAGAGGATCCGCAGAGGCCTTTTAGCCTTAGGACATGTTACGGAACCGGAATATACGGCAGTACTGATGCAGGGAAGCGGAAGCTTTGGCGTAGAATCCGTTCTGACCAGCATCGTGAAAGAGGAGGATAAGCTTCTGATCGCGGCAAACGGGGCCTATGGTCTTCGTATGGTCGATATTTGCCGCCACGCCGGTGTGAATTACGTGGTATATAAGGAGCCAAATAACAAACAGCCGCAGGCAGAGAAGATCGAAGAGATGCTGAAAAAGGATCCCATGATCAGCCATATTGCTATGGTGCATAGTGAAACGACCAGCGGTATCTTAAATGATATTGAGGCGGTCGGTAGGGTTGCGAATGCAGCAGGAAAAACCTTTATCGTAGATGCCATGTCCAGCTTTGGCGGTCTGGACATTCCCATCAAGGAATGGAAGATCGATTTTCTGATCTCCAGCGCCAATAAATGCATCCAGGGAGTACCGGGCTTTTCCTTTATCATTGCAAATAGGGAAAAACTGATCGAGAGCGAAGGGAGGGCCCGTTCTCTTGCTCTGGATCTCTATGATCAGTGGAAGGGCATGGAGGAAGGAAAGGGCAAGTGGCGCTTCACCTCTCCGACCCATGTGGTTCTGGCCTTTGCCAAGGCAATGGAAGAGTTGGAAGAAGAAGGCGGTATACCGGCCCGTTTTGCCCGCTACAATCATAATCAGAAGCTTCTGACAGATCGCTTTGAGGCACTCGGCTTTAAGCCCTACCTGGATCCGACTGTGCAGGGGCCGATCATCACCAGCTTTTGTTATCCGGAAGGCGCGAAGTTTACCTTCCGGCAGATGTATGACTATATCAAGGAAAGAGGTTATGTGCTCTATCCAGGCAAGGTTATGGAGGCAGATACCTTCCGCGTGGGTAATATCGGGGAGATCTATCCGGAGGATATCGAGAAACTGGCAGAGATCATGGCTGATTTTTTAAAGGAGGCAGAGGCATGAAGACAAAGCTTGTGATATTAGACTGGGCAGGAACCGCAGTAGACTATGGCTGCTTCGCTCCGGTAAATGCCTTTGATTTGGCATTTCAGTCAGTAGGCCTTAAGACGACGGTAGAAGAAATCAGAGAACCGATGGGCATGCTGAAAAGAGAGCATATCCGTACCATGCTTTCCATGGAGTCATTAAAAGCACAGTGGATAGAGAAATATGGCAAGGAGCCGGATGAGGCTGCCGTAGAAGAAATTTATGCCGTCTTCCAGGACTCTCTGATGAAGAGCCTGGCGGACTATGCAACTCCCAAGCCCGGCACATTAGAAACAGTGGCAGAGCTTCGGAAAATGGGTCTTTCTGTCGGTTCCACAACCGGTTATACCGATAGTATGATGGAGATCGTAACCCAAAAGGCAGCAGAGCAGGGCTATGCACCGGATGCCTGGTTTTCTCCGGATGCGGTAGAAGGCTTAGGCCGTCCTTATCCCTATATGATCTATAAGAATATGCGGCACTTCCGGATCAGCTCGGTAGAAGAGGTTGTTAAGGTAGGAGATACGGTTTCCGATATCAAAGAGGGGAAAAATGCCGGCGTAAAATCCCTCGGAATTCTGGAAGGCAGCAGTGCCCTTGGCCTTTCCCAGGCAGAATATGAGGCTCTGTCTCTCGTAGAAAGAGAATCCGCCCTGGACAAGGCGAGAAAGAAGCTCCTGCAGGCCGGCGCAGATGCGGTACTTCTGAACCTCGGGGAGCTGCCGGAGTGGATTCGGGAGAATGCCTGAGTAGCAGTGAAATAATTCTGTCAGAGTATATTTAAGTTGGAAATCTGGTAGGTACTGCATATCTCACACCGGCAGTACGATAGTTGGTGATTGTATGACGGTAATCAGTCACTGTTTTTTTCAAAAACTCCTCCATGCTAGCTGCTCGTAATATGTTATAATCAAAAGACATATGGATAAAGTAGCTAGCTTTTAAGGAGAGAGTCTCGTATGCATACAGAATTTTTAATGGGAAATGAAGCAATCGCCTTAGGTGCGATCGCGGCCGGAGTAAATGTGGTATCCGGATATCCGGGAACGCCTTCCACGGAAATCCTGGAAACCATTTCAAAAAGAAACCTCGGCAATATTTATGTAGAATGGTCGGTCAATGAAAAGGCCGGTATGGAGGTTGCGGCCGGAGCAGCGCTTGCCGGCGCGAGAACCCTGGTTACCATGAAGCAGGTGGGCTTAAATGTAGCCTCCGATCCCCTGATGAGTTTGGAATATCTCGGCGTCAAGGGCGGCATGGTCATTGTAGTTGCAGATGACCCCGGCCCCATTTCTTCTCAGACAGAACAGGACACCAGAAGCTTCGGTGCCTTTTCCAAGGTGCCGGTCTTCGATCCCTCTTCAGTAGAGGAAGCCTATGAAATGATTCAGGAGGCCTATGATTTCTCCGAAAAATATCATACGCCGGTTTTCCTTCGTCCGACAACCAGAGTAGATCATGGCTATGAATCCCTTTCCGTAAAGGATCCGGAGGAATATGTGAAGCATGAGATTGAAGGTTTCGTCAAGAATGCTTCCAAATGGGTTATTTTTCCGAGACTTTCCGTTGTAAATCATGCCAAGATCGAGGAAAGAAATCTTGCCTTAAGACAGACCCTTTCCGATTATGAGCGGAATTATATCCTGCCTGCAAAGGACTATAGCGGAAAGGTCGGAGTGGCAACCCATGGTATTAATTATGCCTATACCCTGGATGCCTTCGGAGAAGGAAAGCATCCGAAGATCTTAAAGGTTTCAACCCCCTTCCCCTTTCCAGAAAAGACTGCTTTGGAATTTTTAGAAGGCTTGGATGAGGTGCTCTGTATCGAGGAGCTGGATCCGGTGATCGAGCGTGCCCTGACACAGATCTGCGGCAAATATCATCTGAATATAAAGATTCGCGGCAAGCTGACAGGAGATGTCAAAAAGTCCGGAGAGAACAGCATCGACTATGTAAAGGAAGTGCTTTCTGCTATCCCGGATATTTCCGATATCAGGATCGAAGAAGAGAAGGCTGCAGTCTGTCCGCCTCTTCCGGTCAGACCGCCGGTTTTATGCGCAGGCTGTCCGCATCGGGCATCCTTCTATGCGGTAAAGCAGGCCATGAAGGGAAAGAAGACCATCTATGCAGGCGATATCGGCTGCTATACTCTGGGCAATGCCCAGCCCTTGGATATGACAGATACCTGCCTTTGCATGGGCGCCGGCATTACCATGGCGCAGGGCGTGGTTCACGCAGAGCCAGATACCAAGGCCTTTGCTTTTGTCGGTGATTCTACCTTTTTTGCATCCGGTATCACAGGCACGGTCAATGCCTTCTATAATCAGGCCAATATGGTCCTGGTTGTTTTGGATAATTCCACTACGGCAATGACAGGACATCAGCCCCATCCGGGAACCGGTACAACCATGATGGGAGAGATCGTAGAGAAGGTCAGCATCGAGAAAATCCTTCGTGCTATCGGTATTAAAACAGTAGAGACCTTAAATCCTCTGGATCTGGAGGAGTCGGTGGAAGCCATTCGGCGGATTGCAGAGGAACCGGGCTTAAAGGCTATTATTTTCAAGTCTCCCTGTATCGTAAAATTCAAACCCAAATCCGGCAAAGCCTTTGTAGATCCGGAACGTTGTGTGGGCTGCAAGCGCTGTATCAATGAGCTTGGCTGTCCGGGACTGATCTTAGACGGTAAAAAGGCAGCAATCGATCCGAGTCAGTGCACAGGCTGTACTCTTTGCGAGCAGATCTGTCCGGTAAATGCGATTTCAGGAGGTGGCAAGAATGAGTAAAAATATCCTTTTTTGCGGCGTTGGCGGACAGGGAACCGTCCTTGCTTCCAAATTGGTTGCAGATGCGGCAATGAAAGAAAACATTCACGTAATGACAGCGGAAACCATCGGTATGGCCCAGAGAGGGGGAAGCGTATTCTCCCACATGCGGCTTGGTGATGCTTCTTCTCCCCTTTTCGGGAAGGGGGAAGCGGATCTGATCATTGGCTTTGAGCCGGGCGAGACCGTCCGTCAGCTGCCTTTCCTGAAAAAGGGTGGCACCGTGGTAACCAGTATCAAGCCGGTTCAGCCGGTCAGTGCCATGATCGGACAGTCTGTTTATAATGTGGAAGATATGATCCGCTATCTGAAGGAAAATGTGGAAAATCTGATTCTGATCAATGCGGATGAGGCTCTGGCAGAGATCGGAAACAGCAAGGTTTTAAACGTACTTCTTTTGGGGGCTGCTCTGCAGGCAGATGTGATCGGAGTGCAGAAGAGTACGGTGATTGAAGCCATGCATGAGAGAATGGCGGAAAAGCTTTGGGAAGTCAATGAAAAGGCTTTAAACTTTCATAGGTAACTATATATGAGGTTACATGGATTGTTTTGTGTCAGGCACTTCCGCAATCCCGCTTCCATTCGGATTCCCGTGGGGCTGTAACCAATATGAAAAGCATTCAGGTCGGATGCGGAAAAGGAAAAAGAAATGCATATTAATAAGAGTCAGCTTGAGCTGGTAGATAAACAGGTAAAAAGACTGATCGCATCAGATAATTTTTACGGAAAAAGATTAGAAGAAGCAGGAATTACAGGGATTGAGAATGAAGAAGATTTTCTCAAGCTTCCCTTCTCTGAAAAGCAGGATCTTCGTGATGCCTATCCTTTGGGACTGATGGCAGTTCCAGAGGAAGAAATCGTTCGGATCCATTCCTCCTCCGGCACAACGGGAACACCGGTTATCATCCCTTACACAGCCAAGGATGTAGATGACTGGGGCGAAATGTTCAAGCGCTGTTATGAGATGGCCGGCATGACCAACCGTGACCGTGTCCAGATCACACCGGGCTATGGCCTTTGGACGGCCGGTATCGGTTTCCAGAACGGGGCAGAAAAGCTTGGCGCCATGGTTATCCCTATGGGACCGGGCAATACCAAAAAGCAGCTGCAGTTCATGCAGGACATGAAATCTACAGTCCTTTGTGCAACCTCTTCCTATGCCCTTCTTCTAGCAGAGGAGATTGAAAAGGAAGGCCTGCAGGACAAGATTCATCTGAAAAAGGGAATCATCGGCTCCGAGCGCTGGGGCGAGAAGATGCGTCAGAGAATCAAAACAGAGCTGGGTATCCAGATCTATGATATTTACGGCCTGACAGAAATCTACGGACCGGGTATCGGTATCAGCTGTGACTATGAAGAAGGCATGCATATCTGGGATGACTATTTCTATACAGAAATCGTGGATCCGGCGACAGGTAAGCCCCTTCCGGACGGAGAATGGGGAGAAATCGTGATCACGACCTTGGTAAAGGAAGGCGCACCCCTGATTCGTTTCCGTACCCATGATATTTCCAGAATTATTCCGGGCAAGTGCAAGTGCGGCAGCTGCTATCCGAGAATTGACACCATCGTGGGCAGATCCGATGACATGATGAAGATCAAGGGCGTCAATGTATTCCCGAAACAGATCGAAGAGATCCTGGCAACCTTCCCGGAGCTTTCCAGCGAGTACCAGATCCGTATCTCCCACCTGGAAGGCAAGGATACCATGCGTATTTATGTTGAGACAGACGGAACGGTTGACTTTGCGGCCATGGCAGAAAAGGTTGCGGAAGCAGTCAAGGGTAAGATTGGCTTTACACCGATCGTGAAGGTGGTAGAGCTTGGCCTTCTGCCGAGATCAGAGAAGAAGTCAAAGCGTGTCATTGACGAGAGATTTGAATAATAGGAAGAAAAAAAACATCGGTTGCCAGAAACGGCAACCGATGTTTTTATCTAAATGAAAGAGGTGCTACCGATAGACGGCTAGACCCTTCGCTGAAAATTGAAAACGACTGTCGTTTTAATCTTTGCTATCGATCGTAACGGCGGTCGTTTTTGTGTATGTTTTTATCGTATAGGAAATTCTTTCCTATACGATAAAAATGCTCCGCAAGGATCGCACTGCGGCGGAATGGAATTGTGTCGCTAAAGCGACCCGCCGCAGGCGAAGAATCCTGCAAGCAGGATTCTATCTTATGCTTATCATCTTCCTTCTCGCTGAGAAATCTTTCGATTTTTTCAACGAGTTTTCCAATGACAATTCCATAAACAAACACGGCAAGGACGAATCTTATTTTGATAACTGTGAAAAACATAACAATAACGAGCATGAAAATGTGCACTAATACACAATTAGTCTCATGAAACTTGTGCGTCTGGGAAGATGTGAACCTGTCTCTTTCTAAGATAAAATGGGAAAGGGAAATTGAAAAGGGAGTTTATTCGCACTTTGTATCAGTAATAAAAACAAAGAATGGAGAGTTTTATTAAATGAACAGATGGGAAAAACTTCAAAAAAAGGAAGGTCCGAAATTTGTACCTGAATTCGGACCCTTATCCGGAATCCGTGTATTACTGAACGGATCCGTTGTAGCAGCACCCTTTGCGGCAACCATGATGAGTGATTACGGAGCAGAAGTAATCGCTTTAGAGAGACCGACGACCAAAGGGGATTCTGCAAGACACCAGGTACCGCAGATCGAGAACGGAGAAAAGCATATTTCCGGCTCCTGGCTGCAGAATGCAAGAAACAAGCTGAGCTTTACCCTGGAGACAAACCTGAAAAAGGTGCCGGAATCCAGAGAGATCTTTTTATCTCTGATCAAGGAAGTGGATGTCTGGATCGAAAATATGGTCTGGATCGAAAAGCTGGGACTGAGTGATGAGATGCTGCTGGAGGTCAATCCACAGCTGATCATTTGCCATGTAAGCGGCTTTGGTACACCGAGATTCGGCGGTACAAAGCATGAGCTGGGCAGAGCCCTGTATGATCCTCTGGCGCAGGCAGAATCAGGTTGGAATTACCTGCAGGGCTTTCCGGACAAGCCGCCTTATTATGCCCAGCAGTATATCGGAGATTATCTCTGCGGACTTTTCGCTGTAAATGGCATTCTGATGGCTTTGAGAAGTCGGGAAAAGACAGGAAAGGGACAGATCATCGATGCAACTCTGGTAGAGAGCTATATGAGAGTCATGGATGATAACTTCCCCCTTTGGAGCGAGATGCATTTCCAGAAGGAACGGCAGGGAATCAAACAGACCCGTTTTCAGCCGGCTCGTCTTTATCTATCCAAGGAAGGAAAATATATCAATCTGGGCGCTTACGGAAAGACTTCCTATGAGAAATGCCTGAAGGCCTTTGGTTTTGATCTTGAGAAATACAGCTATGAGGCAGCAGGAAATTCAGAAGAGGCCGTAAACAGTGAGCTTGGAGTAGAACTGGATACACTTTTTGATCAGTGGTTTAAGTCTCATACCGCTACAGAGGCGATTGATATCTTAAGAAATCTGGGCATTGCTGCTTCTGTTGTCATGAACTGCGAGGATGTCATGAATCAGGAACACTGGCAGCTTCGAAATGACTGGGTAAAATATGAGGATCAGACCCTGGAGAAGGAGGTTACTGCCTTCGGTTTTACGCCCAAGCTTTCGGAAACACCGGGTCAGGTTTGGCGAGGTGCGCCGAGACTTGGTCAGGATACAGAAAGAATTATGAGGGAGCTTCTGGATTACAGCCAGGAGGAGATTGATGCCTTTAAGGGAAAAGGCGTGATTGATTAAATGCCATTAAATATCCAGCTTCTTCTTTTTCCATGCCCCACTGAGCACGAAAGGCAGAAGAATGGCAACAGAGACATATCCTGCCAGCATATTGCCAAGCCAGTAGCCCTTGATCCCCATACCGATGACATTACCGAAAAGAATGGAAAGCCCGATTCTCGCAATAACACCGTCCATGATGCTGGAGACCAGTCCCAGGATTGCGGCACCGGTACCGTTTACCATACTGTTGCAGGGAGAACGGAAGGCTCCGCCGAAGTTATCTCCTGCAGAGAAAAGGCAGGCAGTGGAAGCAAAGGCAAGAACAGCCTGATCTCTTGAAAACAGGGAGAAAATCTGCCCCGGAAAAAGTACAAGCAGAGCAGAATAAAGAAGGGCATAGGCCAGAGTGATGACCAGAGTCCAGTTAAAGACGGACTTTGCACGATCGTATTTGCCTGCGCCGATACACTGGGCAATGGTTGCCGCACCGGCAGTTCCCATGGAATTTGTAATGATACGGTTTACATTTGCCAGCTTCAGCTGAATGCCGTTTGCGGCAGAAGCAGCAACGCCAAAACCATTGATCATAGAGTAAACATAGAGCATGGAAATACTGATCAAAGCACCCTGGGCAGACATAGGAATGCCCAGTTTCATCAGGGGAGAAACCAGGCTGCCATCAGGGAGAAAACTCTCCGCCTTAAAATCAAAGCCAAACTGCTCCCGATTCCGATAGAGATAAACCAGGGCACAGAGAAAGGAAAGAGCCTGTCCCAGGATCGTAGCCAATGCTGCTCCGGCAGTTCCCATATGAAAAACCGCAACAAAGAGAAGGTCTAAGACCAGATTGCTGACGGAAGCGATGGCAATAAAGATCAAAGGATGCTTGGAGTCACCCATTCCTCTCAGGATCGAGCTGACAAGGTTATAACCGAAAATAAAAAGCATGCCAAAGGTACAGATCAAAAAATAATCACGGCCGGAGCTTAGAGCCTCCTCCGGAAGGTTGATCAGGTTCAGCTGCCATTTCCAGGTAAGACGGCAAAAGACGGAGACCAGAACAGCCATGCCAAGCAGCAGGGTAAAAAGGGTTCCGATCGTGCGATTCAGGCGATCTTTTTTCCCGGCACCGACGAATTGACCGATCAAAGTCTGACCGGCTCCGCCAAAGCCGATGGCAATAAAGGTATAAAACTGAATCAGTTCACCGCAGCTGGATACAGCAGAAAGACCGTTGGCACCGACAAATTGTCCTACGATGACGGCATCCACCATGTTATACAGGGTCTGCAGAAGGTTTGCGAACATGAAAGGGATGGCAAATATGATCAATTGTTTGCCAACATGTCCAACGGTCAGATCTGTTCCTAGAGATTTTGATTTCATATTGTTTCTTTTTCCGTTTCTTTCTATTCATTACTCATTAATTTATTAACTAAATTATTTTATTCCTTTATGGGGGAGGATGCAATGGATATGATATTTTGGGAAAAGAATAAACCTCCTCCAGCCCGGTGTTTTCAAGGGTTGGAGGAGGTTTTGGTCAACACGTTTTGTCCTATAAGTCCAAGGTTTATTATAAATTACAGTGCAGCCTTAATTGCGGACAGAAGCTCGTCGTAGCTTTCGAAAGCAGGATACTGGGGGTAATCCTTCTTGATCGCTTCGGTGGAGCGGAAAAGGAAGCCGGCCTTGCTTGCCTGGATCATGCCAAGGTCATTGAAGCTGTCTCCGCTGGCAATGGTCTCATAACCGATAGACTGCAGAGCCTTTACGGTTGTCAGTTTGGACTGCTCGCAGCGCATCTTAAAGCCGGTGATCTCTCCGTTTTCAGCAACCTCGAGAGAGTTGCAGAAGATAGTCGGCCAGCCGAGTTTCTTCATCAGAGGAGTTGCGAACTGAGCAAAGGTATCACTGATGATGATAACCTGGGTAATAGAACGAAGTTCATCAAGGAATTCCTTTGCGCCCGGCATAGGATCGATCTTGGCGATGGTTTCCTGAATCTCCTTGAGTCCGAGACCATGCTCCTTCAGGATAGCCAGACGGTAGTTCATCAGTTTGTTGTAATCCGGCTCATCTCTTGTTGTTTTCTTTAATTCCGGGATACCGCTTGCTTCAGCAAAAGCGATCCAGATCTCCGGTACCAATACACCTTCTAAGTCCAAGCATACAATGTTCATCATACTCATGATTCTTTCCTTCTTTCTTTCAATAAACTAAAAATGGTTGCGTAATCCGCGCATTTTTCTGCGAAAAATGGCTACTTACTCATGTTTTGGCGGGTCCCAAATTCAAAACTCCTTACACAAGCAAGCTTGTACCGGAGTTTTGAGCTTGGAACCCTGGTATTACAGGAATTCGCATCGTCCGGCGGCACCGCAGGGCAGTACCAGACCGCTTTCGGTGACGGGAAGTCCTACTTCATCAGAAATAATTTTTGTCTTATAATCCTTAAGCACTGTACCAAGCAGGTAAGTCAGCACGGAAGGTGCCAGACCTGTGGTATAGGAGTTGATCAGGAAAAAGAGCGGCTCATCTGATAAGAGCTGACTGCAAAGATGTACAAGGGAATGGATGGTATCCTCGATCTTCCAGATTTCCCCTTTTGGTCCTCTTCCATAGGAGGGCGGATCCATGATAATGGCATCGTATTTTTTGCCACGACGGATTTCTCTTTCTACGAACTTGACACAATCGTCTACAATCCAACGGATCGGTGCATCTCCAAGGCCGGAAGAAATGGCATTTTCCTTGGCCCAGCTGACCATTCCCTTTGAGGCGTCGACATGAGTCACGGAAGCGCCGGCAGCGGCAGCAGCGATTGTTGCTCCTCCGGTGTAGGCGAAGAGGTTGAGCACCTTGATCGGCCTGTTCGCAGAGCGGATCTTTTCAGAGAACCAGTCCCAGTTAACGGCCTGTTCCGGGAAAAGTCCGGTATGTTTAAATTTGAAGGGTTTCAGATTAAAGGTAAGCTCCCGGTAGTGAATGGTCCACTGATCAGGGAGATCAAAGAATTCCCATTGACCGCCGCCCTTTTTGCTGCGGTGATAGTGTCCGTTCGGATGTTTCCAGCCGGGATTGCTTTTCTTGGTATTCCAAATGACCTGAGGGTCGGGACGGATCAGAACGTAGTCCTTCCAGCGCTCCAGCTTCTCACCGGCGCAGCAGTCAATGACTTCATAATCCTTCCAGTTATCGGCAATCCACATGTAATGTCCTTTCTTAATATATCGCGTCGCTTTAGCGATGCGATGCACGGATACATAAATGAGCCGTGTATTCTTAAATACAACTTAAACATAAAAATTATACGGGCTCAGAAAAAGTGCGTCAAGACATATCGCGTCGCTTTAGCGATGCGATGCACAAAGGCGCAAGCGTTCGAAGAACGCTTAGTATCACGCAGAGCGTGATACATAATGCGCCGTGAGTCCATAAAATATCGCGTCGCTTTAGCGATGCGATGCACAAAGGCGCAAGCGTTCGAAGAACGCTTAGTATCACGCAGAGCGTGGTACATAATGCGCCGTAAGTCCATAAAATATCGCGTCGCTTTAGCGATGCGATGCACAGCGACTCATCGCACGAAGTGCGATTTATAAATGAGTCGCGTGTCCCGTTATATATCGCATCGCTTTAGCGATGCAGACGCATGTGATAACATGGCTTGAAAAGTAACCCCACTTAGGATAGGATAAGAAAACAGTCACCCCGACAAAAGTCGGGGTTAAAGTCATGTCAGAAAGAGGAAAAAGAATGTTTGAGCATTTTCGGAAATCAGCAGGAGAACTTTATGTGATCGCGGGCCTTGGAAATCCCGGGGATAAATATGCCCATACCCGCCATAATATCGGTTTTGATACCATTGATGCCCTGGCGGAAAAGCACGGAATCCGTTTGAATCAGACCAAATTCAAGGGTCTTTACGGCAAAGGGAAAATCGAAGGGAAAAATGTGATCCTGGTGAAGCCGCAGACCTTTATGAATGCCAGTGGAGATTGTCTTGCTCCCCTTCTTTCTTTTTATAAGGTAGATCCCAATACGCATTTCTTTGTGATCTTCGACGATATCAGCTTAGAACCGGGTAATATCCGGGTGAAGGCCAAGGGATCGGCAGGCGGTCACAACGGCATCAAGAGCCTGATCGCAAGGCTGGGCACGGAAGGCTTTGCCAGAATTAAGGTGGGTGTCGGAGAAAAGCCCCAGGGCTGGGATCTGGCAGATCATGTGCTGGGAAGATTTTCCAAGGAAGACCGCGTGAAGGTAGAAGAGGCAATCGAGAAAGCGGAAACCGCAGCAGAGCTGATCTTAGACGGACAGATCGCAGAGGCGATGAATCGTTTTAACCGCAAGGAAAAGGCATAGGTCGATCAAATGAGAAGTGCATTACAGGTGTTGTCTGCATCTGAAAAAGGAAAGAAGATAGAAAAAGAGTTGGAAAAGCCGGGGGTAGTTCAGATCTCCGGCTGTTTGGATGCGCAAAAATCCCAGCTGATCCATCTTTTTGGCAAAAGAGCGCGTACGGTGGTGATCGGCTACAGGGAGCAGAAGGCAAGGGAACTGATGGCAGATGCCGCCTTTTACGGCAGAGACAGCGTTTATTATCCGGCCAGAGACTATCTTTTTTATCATTCGGATGTCAGGGGCAGTGAGCTGGATCGGGAACGAAGCCTGGTCTATCAGTCAATTGAAGAAAAGAAGGAGCTGACGGTCTATACCACGATCGATGCCTTTCTCGACGGGTTAAGAGAACGCAGCAGAATTCAGAAGGAAGTGCTGCATCTTGAGAGCGGTCAGGAAATCGATCCGGAAGAGCTGAAGGAAAAACTGCTTTCCATGGGCTATGAGAGGGTCTATCAGACGGAAAGAGCCGGAGAATTCGCGGTAAGGGGAGGTATTGTGGATATTTATCCACTTTCCGAGGATGCCGCCTACCGTTTGGAGTTCTTTGATGTGGAAATCGATTCCATCAGACTATTTGAACCGGGCACACAAAGATCGATCGAAAATCTGGATGAAGTGACGATCTATCCTCTGGAGACAGAAGAAGGAGAAGAAAGCGGAGAAGCCTCCTTTTTTTCCTATTTTGATCCGAAGGAAAGTCTGATCATTCTGGACGATCCGGATCGCTGTTTTGGCAGGATCAGAGAGATCACAGAAGAGATTGAAGATAGCAGAAGCCACAGAAAGGAAAAAGGAGAAGAAGCTTTTGAAGCCATGCGCTTTGGGGAAGAGAGCGTGAAGGAAGCCTTAAAGGCCTTTTCGGTTCTGGCTTTTTCCGGACTGGATCAGCCTGCGGCAGATCTGGAACTGAAGGAACAGATCGAATTTCCGGCTAGAAGTACCAATCATTACCATAACAGCTTTGAGCAGCTGATCAGGGATCTGAAGGATTATAAGAAGAAAGAATACAGGGTTCTTCTGGTCAGCTCCTCCAGAACCAGGGCGAGAAGACTGGCCAATGAATTCTTGGAAGAGGGATTGAGCAGCTTCTATACCGAGGATCCGGATCATGAGATCAAGAAGGGGGAAGTGATGATCACCCCGGGCAGGATCTCGGAGGGAGTAGACTATCCCTGGCTGAAATTCGCCCTGATCACGGACGGAGACATTTTCACCCAGCAGCAGAAAAAACGCCGGAGGAAAAAGGCGGAGGAAGGAGAGAAGATCCGTTCCTTTACGGAGCTGAATCCGGGAGACTATGTCATCCATGAGAACCACGGAATCGGTATTTACCGAGGCATCGAAAAGATCACGGTAGCCGATACGACCAAGGATTATATCAAAATCGAATATGCCAGAAAGGGCGTTCTTTATGTTCAGATCAACCAGCTGGATCTGATCCAGAAATATGCAAGTGCGGAAAGTCCCAAACCCAAACTGAGTACCCTTGGCGGGAAGGAATGGCAGAAGACCAAGAATAAGGTAAGGGGCTCCGTGGATCAGATCGCTCAGGAACTGGTAGACCTTTATGCCCTTCGGCAGGAGAAGGAAGGCTTTGTCTATGGGGAAGATACGGTCTGGCAGAAGGAATTCGAGGAGATGTTTCCTTATGAGGAAACAGAGGATCAGCTGAATGCCATCCGGGCGGTTAAGGCGGATATGCAGAGCAAGAAGATCATGGATCGTCTGATCTGCGGAGATGTCGGCTTCGGAAAAACAGAAGTAGCCATCCGGGCCGCCTTTAAGGCAATCCAGGAAGGAAAGCAGGTTGTTTATCTGGTTCCGACTACGATCCTGGCCCAGCAGCATTTCAAGACCTTTACGGAAAGAATGAAGAACTTTCCGGTTCGGGTAGATATGCTCTGCCGTTTTAATACGGCAGCGGAACAGAAAAAGACCATAGAGGATCTGAAGAAGGGGCTGGTCGATGTGGTGATCGGAACCCACCGCCTTCTTTCCAAGGATATCGAATACAAGGATCTTGGCCTTTTGATCATTGACGAGGAGCAGCGCTTCGGTGTTGGCCATAAGGAGAAGATCAAACAGCTCAAGACCAATATCGATGTGCTTTCTCTGACAGCGACGCCGATTCCAAGAACCCTTCATATGAGCCTGATCGGAATCCGAGATATGAGTCTGCTGGAGGAAGCCCCTCAGGACAGACTGCCGATTCAGACCTTTGTGATGGAATATGATGAAGAAACCGTGAGAGAGGCCATTAACCGGGAAATGAAGCGGGGCGGCCAGGTTTATTATGTCTATAATAGGGTCAATGATATTGCGGATGTGGCAAGAAGGATCGGTAATCTGGTGCCCCAGGCCAGGGTAAGTTTCGCCCATGGACAGATGAATGAAAGGGAGCTGGAGGATGTCATGATCGCCTTTGTAAGGGGCGAGATCGATGTTCTGGTATCGACGACCATTGTAGAGACCGGACTGGATATTTCCAACGTTAATACCATGATCATCCATGATGCAGACCGTTTCGGCCTTTCCCAGCTCTATCAGCTCAGAGGAAGGGTTGGCAGGTCGAACCGTCTGGCATATGCCTTTTTGATGTATAAAAAGGACAGAATGCTGAAGGAAACAGCAGAAAAAAGACTGGCCGCGATTCGCGAATTTACAGACCTGGGAAGCGGAATCCGGATCGCCATGCGGGATCTGGAAATCCGTGGAGCCGGAAATCTATTGGGACAGAGCCAGAGCGGCAATATGGAGGCAGTCGGTTATGAACTTTATTGCAAGATGCTGAATGAGGCCATCCGGCGGCTGAAGGGAGAAGCAGTTGAAGAAAGCTTCGAGACTGCTCTGGATCTGAAGATGGATGCCTATATTCCTGAGAGCTATATCAAGGATGAGCTTCAGAAGATGGATATCTATAAGCGGATTGCATCGATTTCGACAGTAGAAGACCGGGAAGAGATGGAAGATGAGTTGATCGACCGCTTCGGAGATCTGCCCAAGAGCCTGACCCTTCTCCTTACGGCGGCAGAACTGAAGGGGGCTGCCCATAGGGTTTATCTGACGGAAGTGAAGGAAAAAGGTACGAAGCTTGAGCTGGAGCTGTATGAGAAGGCAAAGATCCATGCGGAAAGAATACCGGAGCTGCTCGGTCTCTATCCCCAGAGGCTGACCTTCCATATGCAGCCGGTGCCCGGATTTGTTTTCTCACAGAATCCGAAGAAAAAGAGACAGGAGCAGTTGGAAGAACTGAAAAAACTGCTGGCAGATATGCAGAAAATCCTGATCGAAAGCTGAAATGCTACCAGGACAGTAAAAGAAAAGCCGCTAAAAAGATAGCAAAAAGATAGCCAGCCGGCGAAAGATATTGTCGGGGGCAGGAAAAAGACGTATAATAAAAAAGATTTTTTGTCTCACAGGAGGAACCATTTAGATATGAAAAAGCTTATTTCAACAGCATTGGCCATGATTATGATGCTGTCTTTGCTTGTGACAGGATGCGGCAGTCCAAAGGATGATGCGGCTGTAGTAAAAATGACGGCAAGCGGAGATGCCGAGGTATCTGCCGATGCGACACTCACATATGGTGTGGCGAATTTCTATATGCAGACCACACAGGTTTATTATGATGCAGTCTATGGCAGCTATTACGGATCCAGCTTCTGGAGTATGGCAGTCGGAACAGATGCGTCCGGAAATGCAACGACCATCACAGGCGATGAGCTGGCAGAATACG
>CAVHNP010000042.1:0-20219 GCA_963637505.1 Prevotella sp. CAG:279 | reverse complement strand
AGCATGGCCTGATTCTGGCCAAGGCCGAAGAGCTGAGCGGCAGACATATCTATCTGGATAAGGTTTCTGTCGGTGCGACGATCAACATTATGCTGGCAGCTTCAATGGCAAAGGGAAAGACTATCCTTGAAAATGCAGCCAAGGAGCCCCATGTTGTTGATGTGGCCAACTTCCTGAACAGTATGGGAGCAGAGATCAAGGGAGCAGGTACCGATATTATCCGTATCAACGGTGTCGAGAAACTGCACGGAACAGAATATTCCGTTATTCCGGATCAGATCGAAGCCGGAACCTTTATGTTTGCAGCAGCAGCAACAAAGGGAGATGTCATGATCAAAAATGTCATCCCCAAGCATCTCGAGGCGATTTCCGCTAAACTGATCGAGATGGGCTGCGAAGTAGAGGAATTTGATGATGCCGTACGCGTGGTATGTTCCAAGCGTATGAGCAGTACTCATGTGACAACCCTCGCATATCCGGGCTTCCCGACAGATATGCAGCCGCAGATCGCAACGGTTCTTTCCATTTGTAATGGTACCAGTATCGTTACAGAGAGCATTTTCGAGAACCGCTTCCGCTATGTGGATGAGCTCGCAAGAATGGGAGCCAATATCAAGGTAGAAGGAAACACCGCCATTATCAATGGCGTAGAACAGCTGACAGGTGCCAGAGTAGATGCACCGGATCTTCGCGCCGGAGCGGCACTTACGATCGCAGGACTTGCGGCAGAAGGTATCAGTGTTGTGGATGATATCTACTATATTGAACGTGGATATGAGGATTTTGATAAAAAGCTCGCAGAGCTTGGTGCGCAGATAGAGATCGCATATTCAGAAAAGGATATCCAGAAATTTACATTAAAGGTATCCTAAGAAGAGAAAAGGAGATTAGACCAATGGAGAAGAGATTATTTACCTCTGAGTCAGTTACAGAAGGACATCCGGACAAGGTTTGCGATGCCATTTCTGATGCTATTCTGGATGCCTGCATGGCAGAGGATCCGATGAGCCGTGTTGCTTGCGAGACCGCTTGCTGCACAGGTTTCGTTATCGTTACAGGTGAGATCACAACAAAGGCAAACCTGGATGTACCGTCTATTGTACGTAATACCATCAATGAGATCGGTTATGACAGCTCAGATAAGGGCTTTGACGGCAATACCTGTGCCGTTATGGTTGCTCTTGACCGTCAGTCACCGGATATCGCGATGGGGGTTGACAAGGCACTTGAGGCAAGAGAGAGTGCAATGTCCGATGAGCAGCTGGAAGCAATCGGTGCAGGAGATCAGGGTATGATGTTCGGCTATGCAACCAATGAGACAGCGGAATATATGCCTTATCCGATCGCTCTTGCCCACAAGCTGGCACTTCAGCTTTCCAAGGTACGTAAGGACGGAACACTTTCCTACCTTCGTCCGGACGGCAAGACACAGGTATCCGTAGAATACAATGAAGAAGGTAAGCCGGTAAGACTGGAAGCAGTTGTATGCTCCACTCAGCACGATCCGGATGTAAGCCAGGAGCAGATCCACAAGGATATCAAGAAATACGTATTTGATCAGATCATTCCGGCAGAGCTGGTAGATGAGAACACCAAATACTTCATCAATCCGACAGGCCGTTTCGTTATCGGCGGACCGCACGGAGATGCAGGTCTGACAGGCCGTAAGATCATCGTAGACACCTATGGCGGATATGCCCGTCACGGCGGCGGTGCTTTCTCCGGTAAGGACTGCACAAAGGTAGACCGTTCTGCAGCTTATGCAGCACGTTATGTTGCAAAGAACATCGTTGCAGCAGGTCTTGCTGACAAGTGCGAGATCCAGCTTTCCTATGCAATCGGTGTAGCAAGACCGACTTCTGTCATGATCGATACCTTCGGAACAGGCAAGCTTTCCGAGGAGAAGCTCGATGAGATCATTCGTGAGAACTTTGATCTTCGTCCGGCCGGCATCATCAAGATGCTTGATCTTCGTCGTCCGATCTACAGAGAGACAGCGGCCTATGGCCACTTCGGAAGAACAGATGTAGATCTTCCCTGGGAGGCACTGGATAAGGTGGATGACCTGAAGAAGTATCTCTAAGAGCTTGGAGTTATAACAGAATACTTGGAACATGAGGCAGCAGAACCGGAGGGGTTCTGCTGCTTTTTGCGTAATATAAGTTACTATGAAGTGTACGAGCTGATAAGCAGATCCTCTAATGACACACTGCGTTCTCTATTCCTCAGCAGCTAGCGGATCGCTCGCCATTCCTATGCACCTTCGGTGCGGGCTCGCGGAACCGCCGTGTCTTTCAGACACGGCATTACGCGCCTATTCGCTCGGGCTCCATGCTCAAACTCGCCGCAAAGAAAAGTTCTTTTGCTTTGGAGTTGTATTTCGGTTTTATTGCTTTGTTTAGTGAGGCTCAAACAGGGAGCCCGCCCTTGCTGCTAGCTGCTTCGTCATGACGAGAGCCTTGTGAACGTCATTAGAGGATTCTGCTTACGAGCTCGTATGAACTTTCATAATGGCATATCTCACACCTGCAGTACGAGAGTCGACCTATATAAGAGCGTGTTTTAAATCCGGCAGAATCATTCTCGTCCTTTTATAGAAGAAAAATCAAAAAGCCGATAAAATTCCCTCCCGATTATGATATACTATGCAAGATATTTATAGTTGAAGTGCGTGAATCGAGGTGCATTTTTAGAGAAAAACATTTCCAGGGAGGGCGATAGTTAAATTGGCAAACATTATCGAACTTAAGCATGTAACAAAAAGTTACGATGGCAAAACAAACATCATACAGGATATTAATTTTGAAATTGGAAAAGGCGAATTCGTTACTTTGCTCGGACCATCAGGCTGTGGTAAGACGACCATTCTGAGAATGATCGGTGGTTTTGAAAATATCACATCCGGAGATCTTTTGCTGAACGGCAAGAGGATCAATGATCTTCCGGCAAATGAAAGACCGATCAATACGGTTTTTCAAAAGTATGCGCTTTTTCCATTTCTTAATATTTACGATAATATAGCTTTTGGTCTGAAGCTGAAAAAGATGCCGAAGGAAGAAATTGATAAGCACGTGAAGGATGCCCTTCGCATGGTGGATCTGGAGGGTTTTGAGAAGAGAAGAATCCAGACTTTATCGGGAGGACAGCAGCAGAGAATCGCGATCGCCAGAGCGATTGTCAATAAGCCGCAGATCCTGCTCCTGGATGAGCCGCTTTCTGCCCTGGATTATCAGATGCGGAAGGATATGCAGCTGGAGCTTCGACAGATGCAGCAGAGCCTGGGCATTACCTTTCTTTTTGTAACCCATGATCAGGAGGAGGCTCTTACCATGTCTGACCGGGTGGTTGTTCTTTCGGATGGTAAGATCCAGCAGATCGGCAGCCCCAAGGATATTTATGATGAGCCGGCCAATTCCTTTGTAGCTGACTTTATCGGGGAGAGTAATATCTATAACGGAGAGATGACGGACAAGCTGACCGTTCGCTTTTTGGATCATGCCTTTACCTGTCTGGATGATTATCCAAGGGGAATGAAGATCGAGGCGGTCGTCAGACCGGAGGATGTGGATCTATGTCCGCCGGAAGAAGGAGCAATAGAGGGAGAGGTTATTAATGTAATCTTTACCGGCATCTTCTATGAGATCACGATTCAATGCGGGAAGAACGAGCTGGTTGCCAAGAGTACGGATATCGTAGAATTGGGACAGACGGTTGGCATTAAGATTGAGCCGGACGGCATTCATGTCATGCCCTATGATGCCAATAAGAATCATTTCCGTGGTGAATTTAATGCAGAGGGTCAGATCGTATTTGCAGATCATACGATCAAGGCAGATCTGACTAAAATATTCGGCAAGGAGATTCCGTCAGAGCTGGAGGGCATTCAGGTTTCTGCCTTCTTTGAACCCAAGTACGGGGACCTGACCGATGAAGCAGACAGCTGTGAGGTGAAGGGTAATATCATCTCTCTGATCTACAAGGGAGACCACTATAGCTACGGTGTCCGAAGCGAGAGCGGAACAGATTATTATATTGATGATGACTACTTGTGGAATATCGGGGATTATGTCGGCCTGATCATTCCGGAGGATAAATTCGAATATCAGTTATCAGAGGAGGAAGCATAAATGAAGGATCGCAGATCTTACCTGGGGGTTTTCTATGCGATCTTTTTGATGCTTTTTGTAGTGCTGCCTCTTTTGGTGGTGGCCTACTATGCCTTTATTGATGCAAACGGAAACTTCACCTTAGAAAATTTCATTAACTTTTTCAGCAATACAAAAGCCTGGGGAACCCTGGTTTACAGTCTGATCGTAGCCTGCACGACAACGGCGGTGGCTCTTTTGATTGCCTATCCGACCGCTTATATACTGGCAAGATCCGGCATCAAAAGAAGCGGGATCATTCTGATCCTTTTGGTTATGCCCATGTGGATCAATTTTACCCTTCGTATTACGGCCTTGAAGGAGATCCTTTCGGCAATCGAAGGAAATCTGGCCTATTATGCCTTCTTTAATACGATCCTCTGTCAGGTATATGACTTTCTGCCCTTTATGATTATGCCGATCTATACCTGTATTTCGGGAATAGACTGGTCCTATATTGAGGCGGCAAGGGATCTGGGCGCGGATAAGAAGACAGCCTTTTTCAAAGTGGTCCTGCCCTTATCCAAGGCAGGTATCGCCAGCGGGATTACCATGGTCTTTCTGCCGGCAATGACCAATTATGTTGTTCTGGACATGATCTATAATTCGACCTATATCATGGGAAGTCTGATCGGAAGCTACTTCTCTGCCTTCGACTGGAATAACGGATCCATGATCTCCCTGATCCTGCTTCTCTTTATCCTCCTCGGATCCCGGGGCAGCAATAAGCTTTCAAAAGCGGATGAAGAGCTGAGAAAGGAGGCGGCATGATGAAAAAAACAAAGAAGATCTCTTATCTTTGGCTGATTCTGGTTCTTCTTTTTATGTATCTGCCCATCCTTCTTTTGGCAGTCTACAGCTTTACCGAGTCGACTCAGATCGGAGCAATCAGGGGCTTTTCCCTGCAGAACTATGTGACTTTGATTGAAATGGAAGAACTGAGAAATATGATCCTCGGCACCTTTGCCCTGGCCTTTCTGGTGGCGGCCCTTTCAACGATCCTGGGAACTATAGGAGCAATCGGAAGATTCTACAGCAAAAGAAAAATGGGAAAGTTGATCGAACTTTCCAATCAGATCCCGGTGGTAAATGCGGATGTCGTAACCGGATTTTCTATCTGTATTTTGCTGATTGTCTTCTTCCATATGGATAAGGATACCTATCTTCCTCTTCTGATCGGACAGATGGTTTTGTGTACACCCTTTGTGTACCTTTCCGTTCTGCCCAGGCTGACCCAGATGGATCCCCATCATTATGAGGCGGCTATTGATCTGGGAGCGACGCCCTTTCAGGCTATGTATAAGGTGGTATTGCGGGAGCTGATCCCGGGTATTGTGGCAGGCTTTGCGACAGCAGTCACCCTCTCCCTGGATGATTATTTCATTGCCAGCTATACGAAGCCGGCGGTGTTTGATACCATTTCAACCTATGTTGTCAATGCGACCAGAGGTTCCCAGACCCAGGTCAAAACAGCGCTTTGGGCTCTTTCGACCCTGATCTTTCTTGTTGTCCTTGTTGCCGTTGCCCTGATGAACATCGGTGGTGCGAGAAAGGAGGCAGAAAATGAGTAAAGTAAGATCCTGCCTTTTTCTTGCGGCAAGCCTGGCAGCTCTGGGGATGCTTGGCGGCTGCGGTAAGAGTACGAATGAAAAGGTGGTGCTCCGCATTGCCAATTCGGAGGAATATATTGACGAAGGCGGCTGGGATGCGGAAGAAGCGATCGAACTGGAGGATGCCACGATCTTAGGAGAGAATTCCCTGATCGATGATTTTGAGGAATGGTACCGGGAGACCTATGGTATAGAGGTAGAAGTAGAATACTCCACCTTTGGAACCAATGAAGAGCTTTACAATCAGATGAGTCTGGGCAATGTATTTGATCTGGTATGCCCCTCGGACTATATGATCATGAAGCTGATGGATGAAGGCAGGCTGCAGCCTTTGTCGGACTCCTTTTTCGAGAGCGGAGATGCAGAGAATTATTACAGCAGGGGGGTGTCTCCTTATATAGAAGAGACCTTCGATAATCTGACCCATAAGGGAGAGAGCATTTCCCAATATTCCGCCTGCTATATGTGGGGGACCATGGGAATCGTCTATAACCCCGAGGTGCTTTCGGAGGAAGACGTCAGACACTGGAGCGTCCTGCTGAATAAGGATTATTACAAAAGAATCACCATGAAGGATTCTGTCAGGGATTCTTTCTTCGTTGCAAATTGTATCAATAATGAAGAAAAGGTCATGACAGAGAACTATCTGAAGGATCCGGATTATTACGAGAATTTATCTGCCCTTCTGAATGATACTTCGGAGGAAGCGGTGGATAAGGTGGAGATTACCTTGTCAGCCATGCGGAAAAATGCCTATTCTCTGGAGACGGATTCCGGAAAAGCGGATATGATCACCGGAAAAGTGGTCGCAAATATGCAATGGTCCGGAGATGCCGTATATACCATGGATCAGGCAGAAGAAGACGGCTTTCAGCTGAATTATTCCGTGCCGGAGGAATGCACCAATCTCTGGTTTGACGGCTGGGTCATGATGAAAAACGGAATCGAAGAAGACAGCAGAAAACAGCAGGCAGCAGAAGCCTTTATCAATTATGTGTCCATGCCGGAAAATGCCATCCGGAATATGAACTATATCGGATACACCTCCGGTATTTCCGGGGGAGATTCCGATCTGATCAAGGAATATGCAGAGTGGCTCTACGGAGCAGAAGAGGGAGAAGAGACGACAGAATATGATCTTTCTTACTTCTTCGGCGGAGATTACAGCCTGGTATGCACGCCCGAGCAGACAGAACGGCAGCTCTATGCCCAGTATCCGACAGAGGATGTCATTAACAGGGCGGTGGTCATGCGCTTCTTTGATGATGAGGCGAATAAGAGGATTATGCAGATGTGGACGAATATCAGATGCTTTGATCTTGGATTGTAGAATGTCGGCAGATATGCAGACTAAAAAAGAAAGAAACATCAGGTGTTCGGCTTGAGGCCAACAGAACATCTCGCCCTTTCAGGCCAGAAAATCCCGACCAAGCAAATCGCCATAGCTTTGCTTGGCCGGAGTCCTTTTTGCAGCAGCACTGTATATTAAGACTCGCCGCCCATATACCTCTTCGCCCAGCCAAACCGCAGCAGCCAGGTGATCAGTCCCATAAGAAGAAAGGAGCTCCCCAGCATGGCAAGGGCATAGAGCAGGGGACTTTCCTTCCAGCTGACAAATTGAGCGAAGAGGGATTTGCCGAGCTGTACATAGAGATAAAAGGCCAGGGAATGCTGACCGATAAAGGAAAGACAGTTGAAAAGGGAAAAGCCATCCCTGTGTTGCCTTCCTTCCATATGAAAATCTGTTGAAACACCTGCTGCAGCTGCAGCAGGTGTTTTTCTTTGGAAAAATCCAAAGAGGACTGCCGAAAGATTGATATTAAAGACAAACTTTAAAGCATGTTCGATCAGGGGCTGCTCTTCTTTTGGAAAGAGCAGAAGATAAATCAAAAAGCAGCCGATAGCCAGAAGAAAAGCGGTAGATTTGTTCTTTTGCAGGGGATGCTTTCTCAGATACATGCCGAAGATGAAATAAATATAATAGAGCAGATGCAGGTCGTGGTAGACCAGATATTGGACTCTTGCCGCCAAAGTGCCTTCTAAGGGCAGGATATAGTAGATGCAGAAAAAGAGACTGATCAGAAGGGCAAAGAGAAGGAGGGGCAGAAAGAAGCCATCGGTCTCTGCGGACCATAGTTTTAGAAAGCCCCAGGTCAATAGAATCCAGACCAGAAGCGCCGGAACATACCAAAGATGAAAATAAATATCCCAGTAGGAGGAAAGGTAATCCATAAAAGAAATTTCATCCATATGGGTCAGGTGAGTGACAAGATAGAAGATCTGCACGGCGATCAGCCAGGGCAGAAGGAGACGGTGAAAGTATTTGCGGAGAAGAGCCGGAAAAGAAAGGGAAAGCAGGCCTTCCGGGCGGATCAGGTAACCGCTGAGAGCGATAAAGAGAGGCATATGAAAGGAATAGATCAGATAGCGGGGGAAGCTGGTGCGGATACCGCCCACCAGAAGATGACCTGCGATCACAAAAAGGATCAGGATTCCCTTTAAAAGATCGATATAGGGATTTCTTTTTTGCCTGCTTGTCATATTTTTCCTCTCTTGTACAGAATTTCCGCAAGTATGCTATACTAACAAATATCATACAGCATTATAGCACTAAGATATACGGCTTGCGGAGAATAGATGGGATTCCCTGTCATCTAGCTGTTATCGGAAGGGGCCTTTGAATGAAACTGAAAAATAGACTGATCATCTCTTTTTTTATTATCGTTATGATGCCGATCATGATGACGATTCCGGTTTATTGTGCCATCAGTTATTATGTTTCGGTGGACGTAATGGAAGATGTCGTCAAGAGAATGCCGGGCATTGAAGAATTTATGGTAGATATGCTGCTGGCGGTGGTTTTGATCCTGATCTTTACGGCACTGGTCATGATCTGGTGGCTTTATACCAGTATCGTTACCCCGATCAGAAGACTGCAGATCGCGACCAGAAATATCAAAGAGGGACGCTTGAATTTTACCCTCGATATGGAAGACAATCATGATGAGATCAGCCTTCTGGGCAGGGATTTTGAGGAGATGCGAAAGCAGCTGAAGGCGGTTGCGGAGGAAAATCTGATCCATGACAAGGAAGGAAAGGAACTGATCCGGAATATCTCCCATGATCTGAAAACACCGATCACCTCGATTAAGGGCTACGTGGAGGGCATTATGGATGGCGTGGCAGATACGCCGGAGAAACAGGATCGCTATCTTCACATTATTTACAATAAGACCAATGAGATGGATCGCCTGATCAATGAGCTGACCCTCTATTCCCAGCTTGATACCAATACCATTCCTTATGATTTTCAGGTTCTGCCGGTGACGGGCTTCTTTGATGATTGTGCGGAGGAGATCGGCATGGAGCTGGCGGAAAAGGAAATGGGCTTTCGCTATGAGAATTTCTGCAGGAAGGATACAAAAATCCTGGCAGATTCCGAGCAGCTTCACAGGGTGGTCAGCAATATTGTCAGCAATTCCGTAAAATATATCGGTAAAAAGAATGGCAAGGTTCGTCTTTCCATCCTGGATGAGGGCAAGTTCGTGAAGATCGAGATCGAAGATAACGGAAGGGGCATCGCCAAGGGGGATCTGCCTTATATCTTTGATCGCTTCTTCAGGACGGATGAATCCAGAAATTCCTCGACGGGCGGTTCGGGCATCGGCCTTTCGATCGTGAAGAAGATCATTGAGGATCATGGAGGAAAGATCTGGGCAACAAGTGAATTCGGTCAGGGAACGACCATGTATATCATATTAAAGAAATACGAAGAGGAAAAAGAAAATGAGCAGAATACTGATCGTAGAGGATGAACAGGAGATTGCCGAGCTGGAGAAGGATTATCTGGAACTTTCCGGCTTTGAGGTAGAGATTGAAACGGATGGAGAAAGCGGACTGCAGAGAGCCCTGGAGGGAGACTTTGACCTCTATATTCTGGACCTGATGCTGCCGGGAACGGACGGCTTTGAAATCTGTACCAAAATCCGCAAGGAAAATGACAAGCCGATTCTGATGGTTTCCGCCAAGAAGGATGATATCGATAAGATCCACGGACTTGGCCTTGGTGCGGATGACTATATTACCAAGCCCTTTTCACCCAGCGAACTGGTTGCCAGGGTCAAGGCACATATTTCCCGTTATCAGAGGATTTCCAGCAATACGGCGGATACCCATGACGAGATTGAGATCCGGGGACTGAAGATCGACAAAACAGCCAGACGGGTCTGGGTGAACGGAGAAGAGAAGACTCTGACCACAAAGGAGTTCGACCTTCTGACCTTTTTGGCGGAGCATCCCAATCATGTTTTTTCCAAGGAAGAGCTTTTCAGCCGGATCTGGGATATGGAACTGATCGGAGATATCGCAACCGTAACGGTTCATATTAAGAAGATTCGTGAAAAAATCGAGCCGGATAAATCAAGACCCCAGTATATAGAGACAATTTGGGGTGTCGGATACCGATTCAAGGTGTGAGATTTCTTGAGATTGCCCCTTGTCTATGGTATATTTTAAAGAGCTGGGTTCGCCTTGAGCACAAGGCAAAAAGCAGAAAAAGCTCACCGAAGTAAGGAGAAAAGAGAATCATGGCGAAAGATAAAAAATTCGTAGAAGCCATTACGTCAAGAGAAGAAAATTTTGCGCAGTGGTATACAGATGTTGTAAAGAAAGCGGAGCTGATGCAGTACTCCTCCATCAAGGGCTTTATGGTATATAAGCCCCTTGGTTATGCAATCTGGGAGAACATTCAGAAAAACCTGGATGCAATGTTCAAGGAGACAGGTGTAGAGAATGTTTATATGCCGATGCTCATTCCGGAGAGCCTGCTTCAGAAGGAAGCGGATCATGTAGAAGGTTTTGCACCGGAGGTTGCCTGGGTAACCCAGGGTGGTACAGAGCCCCTTCAGGAGAGACTGGCTGTCCGTCCGACTTCCGAGACCCTCTTCTGTGATCTTTACAGCAATATTGTACAGTCTTACCGTGATCTTCCGAAGGTATATAATCAGTGGTGCTCCGTTGTCAGATGGGAGAAGACAACCCGTCCCTTCCTTCGTTCTTCCGAATTCTTATGGCAGGAAGGACATACCGCCCATGCGACAGCAGAGGAGGCAGAAGAGAGAACCATTCAGATGCTGAATGTCTATGCGGACTTCTGTGAGAACTACCTTGCGATCCCGGTTGTAAAGGGTCGTAAGACAGATAAGGAGAAATTCGCAGGCGCAGAGTCTACTTATACCATTGAGACCCTGATGCACGATGGCAAGGCTCTGCAGTCAGGAACCAGCCATAATTTCGGCGACGGCTTTGCAAGAGCCTATGATATTACCTATACAGATAAGAACAACCAGCTTCAGTATGTACACCAGACATCCTGGGGTGTATCAACCAGACTGATCGGTGCCATTATCATGGTACATGGTGATGATTCCGGACTGGTTCTTCCGCCGCGTATCGCACCGACTCAGGTTATGATCATTCCGATCCGCCAGAGCGCAGAGGGTGTATTGGAGGCAGCAGGAAAGATGCTGGATAGCCTGAAGGCAGCAGGCCTTTCCGCTAAACTGGATGACTCAGAGAAGAGTCCGGGATGGAAGTTCTCCGAGCAGGAGATGAGAGGAATCCCCCTTCGTGTTGAAATCGGACCCAAGGATCTGGAGGCAGGTCAGTGCGTTCTGGTCAGAAGAGATACCAGAGAAAAGATTAGCTGTCCGATCGATGAGCTGGCAGATAAGGTAAAGGAAGTTCTTGAGCAGGAGCAGAATGACATGCTTGCCCGTGCAAAGGAATTCCTGGATACCCATTTCAGCGATGCAACCAACTACGAAGAATTCTGCAAGGCAGTAGAAGAAAAACCGGGCTTTATCCGTGCAATGTGGTGCGGTGATGTAGCCTGCGAGGAGAAGATTAAAGAAGATACAACAGCGACGAGCAGATGCATGCCCTTCGAACAGGAACAGATCTCAGATGTTTGTGTATGCTGCGGTAAGCCTGCTAAGAAGCTTGTTTATTGGGGGAAAGCATATTAAAGCATGCAGATCAGGTTACCGGAAAATGTAAATCATATCATAGAGGCACTGGAAGAGGCCGGCTTTGAGGCTTATGCCGTTGGCGGATGTGTCAGGGATTCCCTTCTCGGAAGAGAACCGGATGACTGGGACATCACGACCTCGGCGAAGCCGGAAGAGATCAAGAGCCTTTTCGAGAGAACCGTGGATACCGGAATCGAGCATGGAACCGTAACCGTTCTGATTGGAAAAGAAGGCTATGAAGTGACAACTTATCGGATCGACGGGGATTATTCCGATGCCAGACATCCGGATAGCGTAACCTTCACCTCTGATCTGACGGAGGATCTGAAGAGAAGGGATTTTACCATCAATGCCATGGCCTACAGCGAGAAGAGCGGCCTGGTAGATGCCTTCGGCGGAAGGGAAGATCTGGCGGATAAAACGATCCGGGCAGTAGGTGATCCGAGGGAGCGATTTTCCGAGGATGCCCTCCGTATGCTGAGGGCGGTTCGCTTTTCGGCTCAGCTGGGCTTTCAGATCGAGGAGAAAACGGCAGCGGCGATTCATTCTCTGGCCTATCTTTTGTCTAAGGTGTCGGCAGAGCGGATCCGGGTGGAGCTGGTCAAGCTTTTGATCTCGGATTATCCGGAGAAGATCAGGGACGCCTATCAGCTGGGACTGACAAGGATTTTCCTGCCGGAGTTCGACCTGATGATGAGAACACCGCAGAATACGCCTCACCATATGTACTCGGTAGGAGAGCATACCATACATGCCCTGATGAATATCCGTAAGGATCCGATCCTGAGACTGACCATGCTCTTTCATGATATCTCCAAGCCGGAATGCCGGACGACGGACGAATACGGCAGGGATCATTTTAAGGGACATCCCCTTGCCGGAAAGGAAGCCTGTTCCCAGATCATGCGGAGGCTGAAATTCGATAATGCAAGCCGGATCCGGGTTTGTAATTTCGTGCGCTGGCATGATGAGAATCCGGACTTTACGGAAAAGTCGGTAAGAAGACTGGTCAGCAAGATCGGACTGGATTATTTTCCGGAGATGTTTGAGGTAAAAACAGCGGATATCCATGCACAGTCAAGCTATATGCGGGAAGAAAAGGAAAAAAGACTCGCTTTTTACCGAAGCTGCTATGAGAAGATCATAGAAGAAGAGAATTGCGTGAGTCTGAAGAACTTAAAGATCAGCGGCAGGGATCTGATGGAGCTGGGCGTGCCCCAGGGAAAAGAGATCGGAGCCCTTCTGAAAGAGGCATTGGACTATGTTGTAGATAATCCTTCTGCAAATACATATGAAGAATTGAAGGACTACCTGACAAAGCAGATAAAAAACAAAGCAAAATAGGAGGAAGTAGCAGTATGGATGCAAGAAAAGTGTATGAAGAGTGGCTGAATGATCCGTATTTTGATGAGGGGACAAAGGCAGAGCTTCGTGCGATCGCAGACGATGAGAAGGAGATCACAGAGCGTTTTTACAAGGAACTCGAGTTTGGAACCGCCGGCCTTCGAGGGATTATCGGTGCTGGAACCAACCGTATGAATACCTATACGGTTCGGAAGGCAACCCAGGGACTGGCAAATTATATCCTGAAATGCGGCAGCCAGGACAAGGGTGTGGCTATTGCCTATGATTCCAGAAATATGTCACCGGAATTTGCCGATGATGCGGCTCTGACCCTTGCCGGAAACGGCATCAAGGCTTATGTATTTGAGTCCTTAAGACCGACACCGGAGCTTTCCTTTGCAGTTCGTTACCTGCACTGCACAGCCGGTATTAATGTGACAGCCAGCCACAATCCTTCCAAATACAATGGCTATAAGGTTTATTGGGAAGATGGCGCCCAGATCACACCGCCCCATGATACGGGAATCATGGACGAGGTACGTGCGGTAAAAGACTTTGCTTCCGTAAAGAGCATGAGCAAGGAAGAGGCCATTGCAGCAGACCTCTATCAGGTGATCGGAAGCGACATCGATGATCCTTATATTGAGGTATTGAAGACCCAGGTAAGCAATCCGGATGCGATCGAAAAGATGAAGGATGATATTACCATCGTTTACACTCCCCTTCACGGAACCGGTAATCTTCCGGTTCGCCGCCTTCTGAAGGAACTTGGCTTCAGCAAGGTAAATGTCGTAAAGGAACAGGAACTGCCGGATGGAAACTTCCCGACCGTAAGCTATCCGAATCCGGAAGCAGAGGAAGCATTTGCACTGGCAATGAGAGATGCGAAGGCTCTGGATGCAGACCTGGTTCTGGCAACCGATCCGGATGCAGACAGACTTGGCGTAAGAGTAAAGGATCAGCAGGGAGAGTATCACGTTCTGACCGGCAATATGTCAGGTGCCCTGATCTGTGAATATATCATGAGCCAGAAGAAGGAGATTCCTGCTGACGGTGCTATCGTTAAATCTATTGTATCCACCAACCTCATGGATGCCATTGCAGCTTATTATAAGGTAGATTTGATCGAAGTTTTGACCGGCTTCAAGTATATCGGCCAGAAGATCCTGCAGTTTGAGCAGGAAGGCAAGGGAAGCTATCTCTTCGGTATGGAAGAAAGTTATGGCTGCCTGCCGGGAACCTATGCAAGAGATAAGGATGCCGTTGTGGCCAGCATGATTCTTTGCGAAGCAGCTGCTTATTATAAGAGCCAGGGCAAGACCCTTTGGGATGTCATGATCGAGATGTATGAGCGCTATGGCTATTATGCAGACGAGGTAGAATCCATTACCTTAGAAGGTAAGGAAGGTCTTGAGAAGATCGCTTCTATTATGGATGCCCTTAAGGAGAATACACCGGAGAAGTTGGGAAGCCTGAAAGTTCTTTCCAAACGTGATTATACAAAAGATCTGATCACGGATCTTGCAACAGGCCAGACGAAGCCGACCGGTCTGCCGAAGTCAAATGTTATCTATTATGATCTGGAAAACAATGCCTGGGCCTGCGTGAGACCTTCCGGAACGGAGCCGAAGATCAAGCTTTATTTCGGTGTCAAGGGCAGCTCCATTGAGAATGCGGCGGAGGAAGCAAAGGCTTTGAAGGAAGGCCTGACAAGCTATATGGGACAGTACATGTAAGAGTGCGAAAGACCTTGAGAAAGGCGGGTTTTTCTTGACAGTACATGGAAATATTAGTATAACTATCTAGTGTGGTTTGGCAGAACAGACCAAACATTAATTATATTGGAGGATGTTACTATGAACAAAACAGAACTGGCAGCAGCAGTTGCTGAGAAGACAGGCTTAGCTAAGAAAGATGCAGCGGCAGCAGTACAGGCTTTTACTGATGTTATTTCTGAAGAACTTAAAAAGGGCGAGAAGGTACAGATCGTAGGATTCGGAACATTTGAGGTTTCCGAGAGAGCTGCAAGAGAAGGCAGGAATCCGCAGACTGGCGAGACTATGAAGATTGAAGCTTCTAAGGCTCCGAAGTTCAAAGCCGGAAAGGCTTTAAAGGATGCTGTAAACGCATAAGTTTAGGCAGGTAGTATGTCAGAAAGGCTGTTCTTCTATAAGAACAGCCTTTTTATGTGATAGGGATTCAAAATAAAGATTCAAAGGGACTTCTCTTACATAAAAAGCAGGGAGAAAAGATGCGGTTAGATAAATTTTTGAAGGTATCCAGGCTGATCAAGCGCAGAACCGTTGCGAACGAAGCCTGCGATGCGGGAAGAGTCAGTATCAACGGAAAGAGCGCAAAGGCATCAGCCAAGGTAAAGGCCGGGGATGTGATCGAGATCGGATTCGGAACCAAGACGGTAAAGGTAAGAGTCTTAAATGTGGCTGAAACCGTGAAAAAAGAAGAGGCAAAGGAACTCTTTGAATATATCTGATCCTATCCGGCAACTTTCACAAAAGAATTGATTTACATAAAAAAGGATTGTAATTCCATAGGAGACAGGTTACAATAATATTCGCTTATGTTAACTATTAAGATTTAGGCATAAGTAAATATGGTTTGGGAGCAGGATTCGTGAAAGAAAGAGGGAGAAAGAAAAAGAGCATAAGGCGACAGAATCGCACGACCTATCTGAGTGTAGCAGTCGTTGTGCTTATTTTGGTAGGTGTTCTTTCTTTTCGCTGCGTAGAGCTTTATCAGAAGAATCTTGAATATGCCCAGAAGGAAGAAGAACTTCAGCAGCAGCTTGCTGAGGAAGAGGACAAGCAGAGCGAGATTGAGAGCTATCGGGCTTATGTCGGATCAGATGACTATATCATTGAGATGGCGAGAGAAAAGCTTGGCCTTGTTTTTCCGGGAGAAGAGGTCTTCCGGGAGAATTGATATTGTAAATGACGATGATGGAATGCACAGGATATGAATCCTGTGCATTCTTTTTCGTCATTAAGCTCTTTCGCATTCCGCTCGCGTGTGGGCGTATGTGCAGGTCTATATTGTGCACACTTTCTTAAGAAGTCGGAGAGTATAAGTGGATAAGATCAGAGAAGAAATTCGCAGAAAAGTGGAAAACTTCATTATAAAAGAGCAGATGATAGAGAAAGGAGACAGGATCCTGCTGGGCGTATCCGGCGGAGCGGATTCTGTCTGCCTGCTTTGCCTCCTGCAGGACTTGTCCGATAAGATGGGCTTTTCTCTTGGTGTTCTGCACATCGAGCATGGGATCAGGGGAGAAGAATCCCTTCGGGATGCGGAATTTGTAAGGCAGCTTTGCCGGGAAAAGGAACTGCCTTTTGAGCAGCACTCTTATGATGTTCCAAAGCTTGCCAAGGAAGAGGGCCTTAGTGAAGAAGAGGCCGGCAGAAAGGTTCGCTATGCAGCCTTTACAAAGAAGATGGAAAAAGAAGGTTACCGGAAAACAGCGGTTGCCCATAACCTGAATGACAATGCGGAAACCATGCTCTTCCATCTGGCAAGAGGCAGTGCCTTGGCCGGCCTTTCCGGTATTCCGGCGGTGAGGGGAAGGATCATTCGACCCCTTCTTTGCCTGGAAAGAAGAGAAATCGAGGCCTATCTTGCTGCCATCGGACAGGACTATTGTCAGGATCGGACCAATCAGGAGCTGATCTATAGCCGGAACCGGATCCGTCATCAGATCCTGCCGGAGCTGGAGGAGATCAATCCCAAAGCAGTAGAGCATATGGGAAAAACGGCTGCTTTTATAGGAGAGGCGGACCTTTATCTGACAAGAGAGGCCAAAAAGCTGGAAGAGGCCTGCCTAAAAAAGGATAAGGGAGAGGTCAGGATTGCGATCGGAAGGCTGAAGGAGGCAGATCCCCTGCTTCGCCGTTACCTTTTTATGGACGCCATGGAGGCTGTCAGCGGAAAAAGAATGGATCTGGGAGAAAGACATCTGCAGGATCTGGAGGAGCTTTTGTCCCGTCAGTCCGGCAAGAGAATCGATCTTCCCTACGGTATGCAGGCCCTTCGTTCCTATGAGAAAGTGATCCTGAAAAAGAAGGAGAAAAAAGAGGAGAAAAAGGAAGAGGCGGAAGGCATTTCTCATGAAGAATGGGAGATTAGCTTCACTAGGCTGGAGGCAGAGAATGTCGATTTTATGACAATGATCGAGGAAAAGCCGTATACGAAATATATCGATTATGATAAAATGAACTCTAAACCTGTTCTACGAACAAGGCAGCCGGAGGATTATCTGATCCTGGATCGAAGCGGAAGAAAGAAGAGTCTTCGCAGGTATTTTATAGATCGGAAGATCCCGGCAGAGGAAAGGGACAAAAGGCTGCTTCTGGCAGACGGATCCCATATTGTCTGGATTCTGGGAGAGAGGCTGAGTTATGCCTATTATCTCACGGAGCAGACAAAGCATATTCTGAAAATAGAAGCAAAAAAGAAAGAAAAATGAGGGTGAAAAAATGAGCGAAACAATCAGTGTTATGCTTGAAGAAGATGTAGTAGATAAAAGAATCTCCGAGATCGGTGAGCAGATCAGCAAGGATTATGCAGGAAAAGAAGTACATCTGATCTGCATCCTGAAGGGAAGCGTTTTCTTTGCGGCAGAGCTGGCAAAAAGAATCACGGTTCCGGTATCCATTGATTTTATGTCTGTATCCAGCTATGGCAATGATACAAAGTCCTCCGGCGTAGTAAAGATCATCAAGGATCTGGACGAACCGCTGGAAGGAAAGGATGTCATTATTGTAGAGGATATCATTGATTCCGGCAGAACACTGTCCTATCTGATGAAGACCTTAGAGCACAGAAAACCGGCATCTCTTCGCCTTTGCACTCTGTTGGATAAGCCGGAGAGAAGAGTGGTAAAGGATGTTGTTGTGGATTATACAGGATTTACGATTCCGGATGAATTCGTTGTAGGATACGGTCTGGATTATGCACAGAAATACAGAAATCTGCCCTACATCGGTATCGTGCATCTTGATGAGTAATTCGGAGGAAACAGTTTGAATCAGAAAAAGAACAGAAGCGGTTTTCTATTCTACATTGTTCTCATGTTTGCAATCATCGGCATTTACTATATGACCTGCAATACAAGAGTAGGATATGAAACGATCAAGTATTCTCAATTCGAGTCCATGCTGGAGGATGGAAGCGTCAGCTCGGTTGAGATCTCACAGAATAAAGAAGCACCGACAGGTGTGCTGATCATCAGCAGCAAGGAAAACGGAGAAGAAAAGTTTTATTCCCTGAATGTGCCGGACGTAACGAAGGCACAGGAACTCATGGGAGAATATGACTTTACAAATTACAGCTTTGACAATATTGCTCAGGAGAACTGGCTGACAAAAAATATTCCTCTCTTTGTGATATTGGCGATCGTAGTGATCTTCTTCATGTTCCTCAATCGTCAGGCAATGATGTCAGGCGGCGGCAATAACCAGATGATGAATTTCGGGAAGAGCCGGGCCAGAATGACAGAAGGAAAGGATCATCCGGTTACCTTTGATCAGGTTGCAGGCCTGAAGGAGGAAAAGGAAGAGCTTGAAGAAGTGGTAGACTTCCTTAAGGATCCCCGGAAATATACCAGATTGGGAGCAAGGATCCCTAAGGGCGTTCTTCTTGTCGGCCCTCCCGGAACCGGTAAAACCCTTCTCGCCAAGGCAGTAGCAGGAGAGGCAGGCGTCCCCTTCTTCAGTATCTCCGGTTCTGACTTCGTAGAAATGTTTGTCGGCGTCGGCGCATCCCGTGTCAGAGATCTTTTCGCAGATGCAAAGGCGCATGCGCCCTGTATCATCTTTATCGATGAGATCGATGCGGTCGGAAGAAGAAGAGGTGCCGGAATGGGCGGCGGCCATGACGAGAGAGAGCAGACCCTGAACCAGCTTCTGGTTGAGATGGATGGCTTCGGTGTCAATGAGGGCATCATCGTTATGGCAGCAACCAACCGAGTGGATATCCTGGATCCGGCAATCATGCGAGCCGGACGATTTGACCGTAAGGTTACGGTCGGCAGACCGGATGTCAGAGGAAGAGAAGCCATTCTCAAGGTACATGCGAGAAACAAGCCTCTGGCAGAGGATGTAGATATGGACAGCATTGCCAGAACAACAGCCGGTTTTACGGGTGCGGATCTGGAAAACCTTCTGAACGAGGCAGCCATTCAGGCAGCTAAGGCAGGCAGGGAATATATTATGCAGGCAGATATCAATCAGGCCTTTATCAAGATCGGCATCGGTGCGGAGAAGAAGAGCAGGATCATTTCCGAGAAGGAAAAGAAGATCACAGCTTATCATGAATCCGGCCATGCCATTCTCTTCCATATTTTGCCGGATGTCGGACCGGTTTATACTGTTTCCATTATTCCGACAGGAAGCGGGGCTGCCGGTTATACCATGCCCCTTCCGGAGAAGGATGAGATGTTCATGACCAGGGGCAAGATGCTGCAGCAGATCATCGTATCCCTTGGCGGACGAGCAGCAGAGGAACTGGTGCTCGACGATATCACAACAGGAGCATCTCAGGATATCAAGCAGGCAACCTCCATGGCCAGAGCCATGGTAACCCAGTACGGCTTTTCCGAAGAGATCGGTCTGATCCATTACGGATCGGATGACGATGAGGTCTTCATCGGACGGGATCTGGCACATACCAAATCCTACGGAGATCAGACCGCAACGGCAATCGACCTCGAAGTAAAGAAGATTATGGATCATTCTTATGCAGAAGCAAAAAGAATCATCCTGGAACACAGAGAGGTTCTGGAGAAGAGCTGCGAGCTCCTTCTTGAAAAGGAAAAGATTACCAGAGAAGAATTTGAAGGTCTTTTTTCAGAAGAAGCAAAAGAAAAGGACGGCAGGGAAGATCTGGAGAGCCTTTTCACAGAAAAAACAGAAGATGAAGGAGAAGTTGAATAATATTCTTGCGTCTGTTTTTTTACTATGATATAATCCATTCTTGCAGGGCATTTGCTCTGCAGGGATGCTTCTATATTAATAGGAAACATCACATGGACGGATTCCCGAGTGGCCAAAGGGGACAGACTGTAAATCTGCTGGCAACGC
>CAVHNP010000041.1:0-20458 GCA_963637505.1 Prevotella sp. CAG:279 | reverse complement strand
ACGGGGGGGGGGGGTATGTGCTAGCGTGATTTAAAAGTTGAAATGGTTATTGTGTACAACTATGCAATTTTGCAGGTAACGGAATCATGATCAGCGAGAATTCATGCGATAGAGAACAAAGTAGATGTCGTTCCATGAGACCGGATAGAAAGAGATAATATCTGACTCCTATCGCATTTAAAAATAAATCCGCAGCACTAAAGTAAAGACAAAGAAAGGACAAGATATGAGAGAGAATGGTTTGGTAAGAAGAACAATATCCTTCTTCCTTGCGTTTACAATGGTGTTCAGCTTGTGTGCAAATTTCAATCTGACCGTAAACGCAGAGACTGCTTCAGATTCTCTTTCCCAGGAGGGGTCTGAAACAGGAAGTGGTGATGCTTCGTCAAACGATCTTCAGAATCTGGAGAACACACCTGCAGTGGCATCGAATGATTTCCAGGAAGGGGATACGCCGTCTATACTGGGCGGAAGCGATTCGAATTATTATGATCTTTCTGACTATCTGAATTGGGAAGGGGATAATTCTTCTTCCATTAAGATTAACGGAAAAGAACTGACGGAAGGTGGTACAACAGAAGTAACTGCCGGAGATAGTGTTGAGATTACACTTGGCTGGAATTTTGCCGATGGCAGTGTACCGACTTCAGAAAAGGACGTTCTTGTATATACGATCCCCGAAGGGATTCAGATGGCAGACAAAACAGGAACCCTATATTTTGGCCAACAGAACGTTGGTACTTATCAGATCAGCGGAAATAAGATCAGCCTCCTTTATACCGATAAGGCATTTTTTGAGGAGGGATCACGAGGCGGTAAGTTAGAGATCAGCGGTATCCTGTCAGAAAAAGTAATCCAGGAAGCCACAAAGGAGACCTATACCTTTTCCTTCCCCGGAAGTAAGACCTTTACCATCGATATGGATAAGGATCATTCCGGAGATGGCGTAACCGTTACGAAGAAGAATGCGAAGCTGAACGATGCAAATGGCTTGAACAATCTTACAGCTGATTTCGTGGTTGCGATCAAAACAGTCGGAGATTATAAAAATGTAGTCTTCCAGGATGAGATGGGATCCTACCTTTCCCTGAAGGGAGATGTCAGCTTCTATACAGATGAGAGCTGCAGCACTCCTTATACAGGAAGGGTGAGCAAGGATGCCGATCAGCCCTCGAACGGTTTTAAATATACGATCGCGGAGCTTTCTGATCAGACCATTTATGCAAAATATACCGTTAATGTAGATAAGAAGATTTATACCATAACCAATATCTATGATGGCAATCAGACGGGTACGATTACCAATACAGCTAAGGTTAAGACAGAGGACGGAAAAGAAAATTCCTCTTCCGCCAGGGTTGAATTTGATCCTCGCAGCTGGGTTACAAAGACGGGCAGCTATAATTCAACAACAGAGCAGATCGATTGGACGATTACCATCAACAAGGGTGGAAACTTTGACATTTCCGGAACGACCCTGAAGGATGTGATCAGTGATAAGACTTGTGAGCTGGTAGCAGGCAGCTTCAAGACAAATATCAAGGACTTGACCTATGAAAAGCTGCTGGCTGGAAGTTATGTTTTCCCCGAGGGTTCAACCGGCGAATATACGATCAGCTACTCAACAACAAAGGGTACGACTTCCGAGACATCTGCTGTAACAAAGAAAAATACTGTTACGGTAAACCCCTGGGGAGATTCCTCGGAAATTTCCGGCGAGGCAAATGTTCAGATCGGAAAGAACTGGGACTATGTAGATAAGGAATGTCTTACCAGCGGAAATTCACAGACAGTAGATTGGAAGATCACAGTCCATGTTCCGGCGACAGGAATTGAAAATTTAGTTGTACAGGAATTTATTCCGGATGAAATGAGTTATGTTGACGGAAGTCTTAAAGAGATAAGCGGATTTACCGGAGACGTAAGTGTTGCAAAGGATCCGTATAACAATAGTGCCTATACTTTTACCTTTGGTAAGATCGAAGGAACCGGAAAGGCCTTTGATATTAGCTTTCAGATTCAGACCAAGATCGATCAGCTGCCGTCATCTAACAAAACTTATACAAATAAAGTAGAAGTAAATCATGTGCAGGACACTGCTTCTTATGAATATAAGTTTGAAAATTATTTGGAGAAGACAGTAAATAATGGCCAGATAACAGACGGTAAGATGAACTGGTATCTTCATGTAAAACAGCTTCCTTCCGATAGCAAGACAGCAGTGATAAAAGATACCCTGCCGGATGGCATGTCTTATGTGGAAGGCTCTTTGAAGACGTCATATCAGCTACACTGGGGATTTGATGAGCAAACAGTGTATCCAATAGGGGTAGATCGAAGTGATATTAATGTTTCGGTCAATGGCAAGGTGGTTACCATTACTCTGACAGGTACGGCACTTAGCTACGCCAAGACGCATAGCGATCTCTGGATCCGCTATACAACAAAAGAAGAACTTAACATTTCTGATGCGGGAACAACAAAGAACTATAAGAATGAGGCAAATATTACAGTAGATAATGTAACCTTTCCTACTGTAAGTGCAGAGGTATCACATCAGATTGATAAAGAGACCTTTATTGATAAGTATGCAGTATACAATAAGGATACTGCTCCTTATGTAAACTACACCATCACAGTAAATGAAAAGGGTCTCACCCTTTCCAGCGATAATCAGCTGACACTGATCGATCAGTTGGGATCTGCCCTTGATTATAAGGAAGGCAGCCTGAAGATCGATGGTGTGTCAGCAAGTAGCAGCCAGCTTAGTTATGATGCGGCAAAGCGCCAGCTGACAATTACAGTATCAGATGGAGTAAAGCATACGATTACCTATCAGGCAGCTGTAAATCTGAATGTCGGTGAAAAACTGGATGAAAACAATGCCTCCAATAATGTAACCCTGACCGGTAAGGGCGAGAAAGAGGTTGAGAAAAAGACAGCGCTGGTAGGATCTGTTGTAGATTCCAGCGGAAGCTCCTGGTCAACCGGTGTTTCTGTTTCCGTATATAAATATGATGCTGCGGACAGAACGAAAGCACTTGAGGGAGCAGAGTTTACGGTTTACAAGATTACCTTGAATGCTAATAATGAAGTAACCGGCAAGGAGAAAGTAAGGACTGTAAAGACCGGAGCAGACGGATATGCTTCTATCTCCGGATTATACAGAAATACTCTTTATATGCTGCAGGAGACAGATGCTCCGGATGGATATAAGGGAAGTCTGTCAGCTCAGTACTTTGCTTTCGCTGAGAAGGACAAGGATGTAGTAGTTCCGACTTCAATCACTGCAGCGGGGCTGACGGAGAAGGTATTGATCATTGATGGAACTCACAGAAGCTATAACTTCTCGGTAGCGAATGAGGAATCTAAATCCGGAAGCCTTACCTTCACGAAGACGATCAAGGGAGATGTGACAGCAGAAGACCTGAAGAGCATCGAGTTCACAGTGAAGAAGGGAACAGATACCGTCAAGACCGTAAAGCTGTCCGAGATGACCAAGGACGCGAACGGAAAGTACAGCTACACCCTGAGCGGACTTGAGCCGGGAGAGTACAGCGTAACAGAGAGCAACGCAGAGGTAGATGGATACAATGTAAAGGTTACCTACAGCGTTACAGACGGAAAGACGACCGTAGCGGATCAGAAGACTGCAACAGTAGATATCACGAACGAGTATACGAAGCAGACCGGAAGCCTTACCTTCACGAAGACGATCAAGGGAGATGTGACAGCAGAAGACCTGAAGAGCATCGAGTTCACAGTGAAGAAGGGAACAGATACCGTCAAGACCGTAAAGCTGTCCGAGATGACCAAGGACGCGAACGGAAAGTACAGCTACACCCTGAGCGGACTTGAGCCGGGAGAGTACAGCGTAACAGAGAGCAACGCAGAGGTAGATGGATACAATGTAAAGGTTACCTACAGCGTTACAGACGGAAAGACGACCGTAGCGGATCAGAAGACGGCAACAGTAGATATCACAGATGAGTATACAAAGGTTCCGCATGACATCGACATCAGCAAGGTTGATGCAACAAACGGCAAAGAGCTCGCAGGCGCACAGCTTACCCTGACCGATGCAGACGGAAAGACCGTAGATAGCTGGATCTCAGACGGAAGCAAGCATACAGTGAAGATTCCTGCCGGAACATATACTCTGACAGAGGATCAGGCACCGCTTGGCTACTTCAAAGCAGAATCCATTACCTTCACGGTTGATACGGAAGGTACAGTTTACATTGATGGCGAGTCAGACCTCTATCCGAACAGAGTAGTAATGCAGGATAAGAGAAATCCGGATGAGTACGGTGGTGGTAAGCACGATGTGGAAATCAGCAAGATCGATACCGGCAATGGCAAAGAGCTGGAAGGTGCACAGCTTACCGTTAAAGATTCAGAAGGAAATGTAGTTGAGACATGGACATCAGAAGGAAAGAGTCATGTTGTTAAGGTTCCTGCCGGAGAATATACTCTGACAGAGGATCAGGCACCGCTTGGCTATGAAAAAGCAGAAACCATTACCTTTACAGTTGATGAGAAAGGTAAGATAACCGTAGCTGGTAAAGAAGTTACCAAGGTTACAATGGAAGATGCCAGAACAACAAAAGAAGTTGAGATCAGTAAGGTAGATGCTACGAATAGCAAGGAACTTTCCGGTGCGAAGCTGAAGATCACGGATGCAGATGGAAATGTCATTGATGAGTGGACATCAGGCAATGAGACACATTTTGTGAAACTTTCCTATGGTGAATACACATTGACAGAAATCACTGCTCCGAAAGGTTATGAGGTCGCAGAATCCATTACCTTTACCGTAGGTAAGGATGGAAAGATCAGCTCTACAACACAGGGTGCTGTAGACAATATGAAAGTAACCATGAAGGATGAGCCGTCGATTGATTCTAATTCGGAAAAACCGAAGAAGACGACAGGCAATACGACAACAGGAAACAATAATAACGGCACTACAAGCAGCACAGGTAATTCAAGCAGGACAAATACATCAGCTCCTAAGACGGGAGACTTTGATACACCGCAGACCTGGTTACTCCTGATGATGCTTGCATTAGCAGGACTTGGAACAGCCGGATATGGTTACAAGAAAAGAAAATAAAGATCAAAGCATCTAAGAAAGCAGGAAGGGAGTCGGAGAAATCCGGCTTCCTTCTTGCTTTCTATGCGGTATATCTCACACCCGCAGTATAAAAGTTGATTTGTATGAGACGTTTTACCAATGATTACTTAACAGTAACTGGTTTAAGATCAATCTTGTAAAATGAATTGCACTCAGCAATGTGGGTATTATAATGGTTTTAACTTATGACTAAAGTTAGGAAAAACCGCATGAAAATAAGAAAAGCAAACACATATGAAAACAATAGCCCCAAAGAGATAAAAGAGACAACAGAGACAGGAAATCCCTCAACATCATCTGAGCCCCTGGCATATTTTCATCTCCCCGGCCTCTTTGAATTCTATGACTTTTATAAAGTCTTTCTTCCCCTCTTTCGGGAGCATCGGGACTTCTTCTATGAATGGTGTGAGATCGGATCCATTTACGGAGCGCCGGCAGATTGCCTCTGGGGAGGCGGAAGGGCCGGCTACGGAGAGAGCAGTGCGAAAGAAGTTTTGGATTTGATGGAGGAATATGGGATTTCCTCCCGCCTGACCTTCAGTAATTCTCTCCTTAGAAAAGAACACCTATTCGATAGGAAATGTAACGAGCTTTGTGCTCTGTTAGAAGAGAGCAGGATAGAAAACGGAATCATACTAGCTTCCGACCTTTTGCTGGACTATCTGAAGGAACACTATCCAAAGCTCTACCTTGTTTCATCTACAACAAAGGTACTGACAGAATTTCGGGATTTGAAGAAGGAGCTTGACCGGCCGGACTTTCGTTATGTGGCAGCGGACTTTCGCCTGAATAAAAGCTTCAATCAGTTAAATGACCTTTCCCAGGAGGAGAAAAATAAGCTGGAATTTCTTTGTAATGAATGCTGTTATTTTGCCTGTAAGGATAGAAAAGCCTGCTATGAGGCAGTCAGCTATATGAATCTGGGAGAGGATGGGCCAAAGCATATCTGCAAGGCGCCGGATGCCGGAGAGGGCTATCGCTTTTCGAAGGCAATGAAAAATCCCGGCTTCATCAGCAAAGAAGCAATCCGGGAGCAGTATCTTCCCATGGGCTTTTCGAATTTTAAAATCGAAGGCCGCAGCCTGGGAAGTGCCCTGCTCCTGGAATTCCTTCTCTATTACATGACAAAGCCGGAATATCAGCTCCGGGTCAGAGAAATGACCTATTTGGATAACAGTCTGGATTTATTTTAAAGCTTCAACGCAGCAGCAAGTGCCATCCTGTTGCAGGAGCGGACATTGCCGGCCTGGTTGCTGTCACCGATGTTATAAAAGCGTTTGGCAGAGGAGGCAAAGGCAAGGGCTTCTTCTGTCATGGGCTGTACGCCACCGGAGACAATGATGCTGTCGCAACTGATCTGATCCTCGCCATCTGCATCCCTATATGTAACAAGTCCATCAGAAATATGGACAGTCTTTGCTTCCGTGATGCTGTGGAAGTTTTCATTGGCTAGCCAGCGTCTTCGCATCAGGGAATAGGCATGTACGCACCAGGCTTTTTCGGCCAGGTGCTTGTTTCTGGTTAAAACCGTAAGGTCATGGCCGGCTTCTGCCAGATACATGGCGGTTTCCGTTCCGCTTTCCGAACCACCGATTAGGACAACCTTATGTCCAAGCTCTGCCTCATGTCCGTAAACCTGAAGAGGAGAGTAGACCCTGGCAGTTTCGATTCCATCAATCTGCGGAAGGACTTCCCTTGCACCAAGTGCCGTGATCACAGCGTCAAAGTCTCCTTCTGCGATCATTTCCGGAGAAGCTTCTGTATTTAAAAGAAGCTGAATCTTTTCATTTTTTTCAATCAGATAAATAAGCTTATCTTTATACTCCCGCAGAGCCCATTTGAATTCCGGATAATCGGCATGAAGGAGCTGACCGCCCGGACGGGAGGATTTTTCATAGAGAGTGACGGTATTTCCTCGGTCTGCAAGAAGAAGGGCAGCCCGCATACCGGCCGGACCGGCTCCGATCACTGCGATTTTCCTACCGCCCTGAATACGCTCAGACATCTTGTCCAGACGATGGGCAAGGCCAATCGTAGGATTTACGGCACAGGCAGAGATGAAGCTGCCATGGACATGTTCGTGGCATTTATTGCAATGCAGGCAGGGGATGATCTCATCCGTTTTTTCATCAATGATCTTATTTAGATAGTCTCCATCGCTGATAAAAGGCCGGGCCATGGAAAGCAGATCTGTTTTCCCTTCAGCGAGGAGATTTTCATTCATATCAGGAGAATGGAAGCCGCCGTTGGGGGCAGTCAGGATATCAATACCGGCTTTTTTGATAGCTTCGGCAAATTTCAGGCTGGGCGGCATACTGTGACCGTCATAGTTATAGGGCGTTGCATGGGAATGATCCATGTCATTCATTCTGAGCTGCAGGATATCCGCCCGACCCTGGCAGAGCCTTGCGAAGGCAAGCAGGTCTTCCTCACTCATGCAGTCACCGCTGATCTGGAGTTCAATGATAAAATCCTTGCCGCATTTTTCCCGGATTGCATCCACGATCTCCAGGGGGAAGCGGGCACGATTTTCCAAAGAACCACCATACTCATCCTTTCGCTGGTTGCTCTCGCTGCTGAGAAAGCAGGCCAGGACATTATATTGATAGGCAAAATGCAGACAGACGGCATCAAAGCCAACGTTCTTATAATAAGAAGCGCGGGAGGTGATCTCTTCGATGACGGCATCCATCTGAGCCCGGTTCATTTCTTTCAAAGGAAGGGGCGCAAAGGGGCCGGATTCTGCTGTGACACCGGGCCCCGGATCATCAAGATCCAGCATCATCTGAGGACGGTAAATGCCAAGGTGCTCATAGACACCGACATCCCTTGGAATGGAATGAAATTTGGATAACTGGGCAGAGATCAGCGAGCCCTGAAAATGAACGGCCTCCACCATGGCACTCAGATAGTTGTCGACGCTGGGGTCAGAGGGATCCCAGCAGGGACCGCGCTTGACATCCTCCATGGGAAGGTGACGGGTATTGTCGAAACGATCAGGGATCGTCACAAGGGAGGAACCGGCTCGGGCGAGATTTTCGACAAAGCTGATCACGGATTCCGAAGGAAAAATCTCAGGCCCCTGCAGAAAATGGGGCAGACAGCTGGAAGAAATCATGCGATTTTTCAGGACATGTCCGCGGATCACAAGGGGTGAAAGTAAATGTTCATAACGATGACTCATATCGGGTTCTCCTTTCTTTTGTCATTACAAGTATTTTAACATTCGCTGCTTGGAGCGTCCAGCCGGAGAAGAATATGCTATACTAGGAAAATGCTGGCAAAGGTTCTGCTTTTGCTCATCAGAGTAAAGAGAAAAAGAAAAGAAGCAGAGCGGCATATTTCAAAAGATTCAGAAAATCCGCAGGCTGAAAAGGAGAAAAGCATGTTTAGACCGATAAGAAGAAAAAAGAGAGAAATTTCCGAGGAGGAGGCAAAGGAGCTGTTAGCGCTGGAAAAGCGTGGCGTTTTTGCGGTAAATGGCGATGATGGTTATCCCTATGCGATTCCGGTTAATTATTTTTACGACAGAGAGGAAAACAAGATCTATTTCCATGGAGCAAAGGCAGGGCATAAGATCGACTCCCTTCGTCAGAACAATAAGGTTTGCTTTACGGTATACGGAAATGAGCAGCTGAAGGATGATTGGGCACCTTATCTGCAGAGTACGGTAGTCTTTGGAAGATGTCATTTGCCGGAAGAAGCAGAGCTGACAGAGGAAAAGGTAAGAGAACTTGCGAGAAAATATTATCCCAACGAGGAAGAAATCGAAGCGGAGATTGCAAAGGATATCAAGGGTGTACAGCTCTATGTGATTGAGATTGAGCACCTGAGCGGAAAACAGATCCATGAAAAGTAAAGATTCCTTTGTGTCCGCAGGTGGATTCGATGTATAATAGAAAAAGCTTTTACATTAAACAAGAAGAGAGGGATTAAGTATGAAAACACTTGATGATTATATTAGAAAGATTCCTGATTTTCCGGAACCGGGCGTTATTTTCAGGGATATTACAAGCGTGATCCAGGATCCGGACGGACTGCAGCTGGCGGTCGATATCATGCAGAAGCAGATGGAAGGCATTGATTTTGATGTGATCGTTGGAGCAGAGTCCAGAGGCTTCGTTTTCGGTATGCCGATTGCTTACAATCTGCACAAGGGCTTTGTTATGGTAAGAAAGAAAGGCAAGCTGCCCTGCAAGACAATCGAGCAGAGCTATAACCTGGAATATGGCACAGCAACCGTAGAGATGCATGAGGATGCGATCAAACCTGGCCAGAAGGTAGTGGTTGTAGATGATCTGATCGCAACAGGCGGAACAGTCAATGCCATTGTAAAGATGGTAGAACGCCTGGGTGGAGAAGTGGTTCATATCGGATTTTTGGTTGAGCTTGCAGGACTGAAGGGAAGAGAGCTTCTGGAAGGCTATCATGTGGCAAGCGCGATCACCTATGAAGGGAAATAAGAAAGTTTAAAAATAAAGCTTGAATTTGCGGTTTTTAAATCCTAGACAGATTTGGAAAAAATATCCAGCCTGATGTGTTGAAATCGAGATGATTCCGATGCATCAGGCTGGTTTGTTATTTAAAAGCAATTTATTGAAAAAAGTTTCACGATAATGAAATCAATTCTCGGGAACATTTTCCGCAATAATCATCGATCCAGCTTTCCGCAAATTCTGAGCTGGGAGAAAAACGTTTAATTAAATCATAACCTTTTTCTACAGTGATATCTTCCGAAAACCAGATGTTTTTTTCTAATGAGAATTCGTGTCCGTCATCAAATTTAAAGATAATACCACGGGTCAATGTGACATCATAAATTTGTTCAGAATTATGAAAAAGTTGTTGATGTTCATTGATAACTACGATTTCGGAAATGGTATTTTCTACCGGAGTTTCGATCATGGTCTGATTTTGAATTAAAGAGTGGATGTCTGTGAATGGCTTACGTGTAATTTTAAACAAGGCAACATCCTCTTGCTCGCCATAATAATCCATTGGTTCCGTCAAATTTGTGAATGCATAATCGGCTCCTTCAAATGATATCCCTACAATGCCATAGACTGATGTAGAGAAATTAAATGGGTCGCATTTATATTTTATCATTTTTTTTCCGACCAAACTTTGAAGTTCGGCCATATCTGATGCTGTAAAGCATACATTTATTTTTTTCATTATTTATCATCGCTCCTGTACAAAATGAATTTTTTGTCCTTTAACGCCGCCAGTATGTGAACTGGGCTTAATATTTATGTCAACAACGGGAGTTCCATCAGAATGGGATACTTTTCTCATAGTTATAACGGTTCCATCAGCCATTCTGGTGATACGCATATTATCGTTAACAATCTGTTCTTTTCCTCCAAAAGCAATTTTGTTATAAAAATCTTTTGCAGTAGCGAGATTGTCTGAGGCTACGATGTTGCGAGTACGAATATTACCGTGATTACTGTTATTGCCAAAATACCCCTTCGAATATTTGTATTTTTCAGAGGAAATTAGAATGTTTTGTCCTATACTACGGTAATATTTGGAGTTACCTTTATAAGATGTTCCCATGTCATACGCTCTCCTTTAAATGAGTGCGTTCAAATTGACTGGCGTATCTATGGAATTCAACCTGAGTTTTGTATTCTCCAAAGATATCATCTGGCATATAGCCATGCACCAGTACAACCTCCGGATGAATCGTTTCCAGCATAGCGGAAATTCCTGTTTTGAACATTTTGCGTTGCTCCCTCGAAGTGATACAACCATGTGTACTGACAGAGACCATCGAACCTATTGGGACACCAAGAAAACAGTAATCGAAACTGCTTTCATCACTCCATCGAATATTTGGAATAACTGGAATACCGTGTTTTTGAAAATAGAAACCTACGGCTCTGTTCATATATGTATTGGCTTGCTGTAAACAAGGAGACTGGCCGATTAACAAGGAACAATCAGGTGTTATAACACCGTCATAAAGTTTTAGCATATTCAAATATTGATCAGTTGCAGTTAAAACTTTTGAAAACTCACGATCATGCATATAAAAATGCACATATTGACGTTTGTTTGGGCATTTTTTTGCCTTGGTAAAGGGAATAATATCACGTGGAACCTGTACATTATCTAGTTCCATTAGCATCGGGATTCCAGGTGCACCGACAATAGTAGCATCCTTTGTTAGGTATTCCTGGAAACCATCGTCAAATACTGATTTTCTTTTTCGCATATTGATACCTCTTGTAATAATTAAAATAGTACATAAAAGTACTCCTTCCAGCATGTAAAATAGTACAATAAATGCTTTAATATAAGATTTTGCACTAGGTTTTAGCCCTTTGAGGTATCTTATTGTAATTTACCAGATTACGAACTGAGATACTCAGGGCGAGTCTATGCTTTTTTATGAAAAACATTGACTTTTTTTTCGAATATCACTATACTTAAATCTACCAGATTACGAATAGAGATATTCGAAAAGTATCGTATTGATTGTATCAACAATCAATGCGATTTTTTTTAACTTGTATCACAAACAATCGCATCACCACCTTTCACATTTACTTATTAGTTACCTCTGGCAAGATCAATAAGTTCTAAGAAAAAAAATGTTTTTCCACGTTTTCGATCATCTCCGTTGAGCACTCGTTTTTCCTCTAATACATTCAGATATCGAACAGCTTGTCCGTGTGATACAGCAAGCTCATCTTCAAGAATGTTTGCGTTCAAGACCGGATGTGTAAATAGACATTCAATTATTTCGTCAAATTTTGGACTGTTGATGCACTCCTTAACAGTATTCTTTGTTTTTGTGTAGAGTGCACTCAATGCATCGATATATGAAATGTGCTTTCTTGTCTGGATATTTACTTTACGAAGAAAATAATTGATCCATTCATCAAAAGAATTTGTTCTTGAATCTGTAAGCATTTGATAATAAACAGCTTTATCCATATTAATTGCTTCACTAAGATAGAAGAACGGAAAATTAATTACTTTTGCCTTATAGAGATATAAGCTGATTAATACACGTCCTATACGGCCATTTCCATCTGAAAAGGGATGTATGGATTCAAACTGAGAGTGTATCATGGCTGCCTTAATAAGAGGGTGGAGTCCATCATCTGCACTGTTCATAAAGGTAAGTAATTCATCCATATATTTTTTTGTTTCGGAAGCTCCAGGAGGAGTATAAACTAAAGCACCTGTTGAACTCTTGATTTGGTTATCCTTGATTTTGTATTTACCAAGTGTTTTCTCGAGACCTGGTGCGATTATGCCAGTCATCATATAAGAATGAATCTGTTTCATAAAGGTATGAGTAAACTTACCAGCGCGTAGATATTCAGCACCATATATCAAAGTTTGAATGTGATTCCTGACTTCAATTTGAATTTTTTCATCGCTAGGCTGAGGAGATATTTCGCTTTTCAAAACATCAGTAATTGTTGTTTGAGTTCCTTCAATGTACATAGAAGAAATGGCTTCTTTTTTTTGCAACATAGGAATAAGGATACTGTTGAATTGATAAGAATCGATCTTTGCCTCTAAAATTCCAAGATTTTTGGAAGCATTTGCCAATTCATTTACAAAATTTTTGACGTCAAAATCATCGATTCGATCTTTAATATATGCTAACATGACTAAGCCTCCTTCATCTTTTCTCGAATATACTATCATATTAAGAATAAAAATGTCAACGGTTAACGTGCATGTTTTATATAAATATGCACGTTAACCGTTGACTGTTAAGATTAACGATTGGAAAGTAAAATTGTTGAAATAAAAGAGTTATCTACCAAAGATAAAGTCTCTCTGCATCCTTTCTGAGTTCCTCCCGATAATCCGGATGGGCAACAGAAATCAGATTATCGACACGTTCCTTTACGGTGCGTCCTTTCATGGGAGCGATACCGTATTCTGTGACGATATAGTCTACATCCATACGATTCAGGGTAACAACAGAACCGACCGGAAGCTGGGCATTGATGGTAGAGATCGGACCTTTCTTTGTATGCTTTACAGAAGAAACAGCGATGATATTGCGGCCGCCCTTTGAATTAACGGCACCGACAGCAGTATCAACCTGTCCGCCCGGACCGCTGTATTCCAGAGAACCGATGCTTTCCGAACAGATCTGTCCGCCAAGGTCAATGCTGAGGGCGCTGTTGATGGAAACAAAGTTATCATTCATGGCGATAATAGCCGGATCGTTGGACCATTCTCCGCGTTTCATCAGAATAGAGGGGTTGTAGTCGATAAAGTCATAGAGTTTCTGATCACCCATGGCAAATACACCGACGATTTTGCCCTTGTTGAAATTCTTCTTCTTTCCGGTGATGACGCCGGCCTCAACCAGATCCACCATAGTACTGGTGATCATCTCTGTATGAACGCCAAGGTCATGCTTGTTCATCAGGGCATTGGCAACGGCATCAGGAATGCTGCCGATACCAAGCTGGATGCAGTCTCCGTCATTTACCAGACTGGCAACATTTTCACCGATTGCCTTCTCGATGTCACTTACTCTGGAACGGGGAAGGATGGGAAGAGGAGTGTTCACCTCAACTACGGCATCTACATCGCTGATATGGATTTCGGTATCACCGTATACAACCGGCAGATTCGGATTGATCTCAAGAACGATCTTTTTTGCGTGATCCATGAAATAGCGCTCCTGAATCAGACAGGTAGAAACGCGCATATATCCATGCTTATCCATGGGAGTTGCTTGGGCAATGAAGATGTCCATGTCATGTCCGGCAGCATGCCATCTTGGTGCAGCTGCGTGCAGATGTCCTGGCAGGAACTGCGTGATACCGAGACGCTGGGAGTTTCGGCTGGGTCCCATCATGAACATATTGTGATTTTCGAATACATCCTTATATTTTTCATCCTCCATGAAGGGGTGAGACTGCGTCATGAGACCGTTCATAATTGTAATATGATGGATGCGGTTCGCAATGGTATGCAGCTGAGACAGGCAGGCAACAGGCTCCACCGGACCGGAACCTGTAACTAAGGTATCGCCGTCCTGAATCATGGAGAGTGCGCCTTCTACATTGGTAAGTTTCCTTTTATATTCTTCTTTAAAATCCAAATTTATGCTCCTTTCTAAATAAATCATGCATAGCCTGGTCAGGGCTTTGTTTTCAGGAATGGATAAATCCTGAGAATTCTTGTCATTATATCAGCAGGTATTTAGCTGATTAACATATATTATAGCTTTTCTTTTATATAATGAAAAGAAAAATGAATAGAAGGGCAAATGAATATAAGCGACAGATTCAAAAGCAAGGGGTAATCAAAGTAATCTGATAAAATAAATATGACGAAGAAAAAGTGCATGGAAGGAAAGAAATTGTATACTTTCATGAATTCAGGAAAAATGAAAAAAAGTGCTTACGAAAGTGGGAAAAAAGATGTTAGTATAATAACAATTATTGGTAGTCGCAGATAGCTGATCGAGATGAAAGATTCCCGGTCAGCTTTTTTTGTTACTAGGAATTCCCATGGAATTCCTATTAACTAAAAAAGCACGGAGATGCGCAGCTCGCGGAGAGGAAGATAATGCTTCGCATTCCGCTCGCGCGCAGGCGTGTGTGCAAGCACACACTTATGATTTTGCTCCCACACAGGCGACAAGCCAAAAGAAGCTTTTAACAAAGGATGTATTGTTAAGGAGGAAAAAATGCCGAAAACAAAATTTGAAGATGTTATTTTTACAGCACTGATGTCATTTTGCATGGTATATGGAATGATCTGTTATAACATAGCAGTAGATATGGGAGGAATGACAAACCAGGTCTTTCTCATGGCTCTGGGAGAACTGAAGATCATGTGGCCCCTTGCCTTTATTCTGGAGATGTTTGTAGTAGGAAAGATTGCACCGAAGATGGCTTTTACGGTTATGGATCCGCGTAAGGACAGACCGCAGTTTATCACCTATGCGATTTCTTTTTGTATCTGTTCTTTAATGTGTCCTCTGATGAGTCTTTTTGCGACAATTCTCTTTAAGGGATTTTCACCGGCAAGCTTTGCACAGACCTGGGCAATGAATCTGCCGGCAGCCTTTTTATGGCAGTTCGTTGTGTGTGGACCCTTTGTAAGACTGGCATTCCGCAGCGTTTTCCGCAGAAATGAGGCAAAGGCAGGTCAGGCTATTCCGGAGATGGAATAATAGTTGACATAATACATATCAACCTAATATGAAAATAGGGCGCTTCAAAAGCCCCTAAAAGGAAAAGGATGAATTCGTTTGGATACGGGTTCATCCTTTTTTATCGTATAGGAAACTTCGTTTCCTATACAATAAAAATGCTCCACAGGGATTGCACTGCATCGGAAGGGAATGAGAAATATTGATATTGTCATATAAAAATGAAAATGCCTGCTTTCTATTTGCCGTAAAATAACTTAAAATTGACTCCGTAAGGAAAGGAGATACGTAAAATGAAAGCAATCAGTATCAGTCCACCCTTGTCAGACTTAAATGAAAATAATACGAAAAAAAATACGAGTAAGTTAGAAGCATTTGCGAGGCTTGAGGCATCCGGAAAAGCTGCTAGAGAGATCATTGATTATGATGCCGAAAGAGAAAAAGCAATGCTTGAGAAATTTGAAGGAAAGAAACATGCAGAACATTAAACTATATGATGGCAGGCCGGAGGATCTGAGCAGCCGGGGAGAAAATGAAATCAGGGTGTATGATTTCCTGGATGAACTGGGAATTCCTTATCAGAGAACGGATCACGAGGCGGCAGATACAATGGAGGCCTGCAATGAGATCGATGCGGTTCTGGACTGTCTGATTTGCAAGAACCTTTTCCTCTGCAACAGGCAGAAAACGCATTTTTATCTTCTGATGATGCCGGGAGATAAACCCTTTAAAACAAAGGAACTTTCCAAACAGATCAATAGTCCCAGACTGAGCTTTGCGCCGGAAGAGAAGATGGAAGAATTTCTGGACATCAAGCCCGGAGCAGTCAGCGTGATGGGGTTGATGAATGACCATGAGAAGCAGGTAAAGCTTTTGGTTGATGAAGATGTGGTAAAGGGAGAGTATGTCGGTTGCCATCCCTGTGTTAATACCTCTTCTTTGAAGATGAAGACTAAGGACATTCTGGAAAAATTTCTGCCGGCAACGGGACATGAGATGACCCTTGTGCACCTGACCGGAGAGGTATGATCTCTGTAAAAAGTTTACACAAAACTTACAAAAAAATGATATGACCTTGTTCTCCTCTGGGTAAGATGTTATTGTTGAAAAAAAGATAGGCGGTGCGTGCAAAATCCGACCGATCTACCATATTCTGCTGCATTAGCAGATAAGATCATGCTAGATAAGGAGAATGCGAATGATCGATTTTAATGAGAAAAAAGGCTATATCTGTGATATGGACGGCGTCATCTACCATGGGAATAAGATCCTGCCGGGTGTAACGGAATTTATTCAGTGGCTCAAGGATGAGAAGAAGGAATATCTTTTCCTGACAAATAATAGCGGGGCAACACCGAGAGAGCTGCATCAGAAGCTGGAGAGAATGGGACTGGATGTGCCGGAAGAAAACTTTTACACCAGTGCACTGGCAACTGCAGCCTTTATCAAGGCGCAGGCGCCCGGTTGTTCTGCCTATGTGATCGGAGAGGCCGGACTTTTAAATGCCCTTTATGATGCCGGCATCACCATGAATGATGTAAACCCGGACTATGTTATTGTCGGAGAGGGAAAAGCATATTCTCTGGATACCTTAACTAAGGCAGTTAATCTGGTTTTAAAGGGAGCAAAGCTGATTGGGGCTAATTCCGATGTTTCCGGACCGATTGAGAACGGAATCGCACCGGCTTGTAAGGCGTTGGTTGCACCGATCGAGATTGCAACCGGAAGAGAGGCTTATTTCTGCGGAAAGCCCAATCCTCTGATGATGAGAACCGGATTGAAGATTCTGGGCTGCCATTCTGATGAAGCGGTAATGATCGGTGACCGTATGGATACCGATGTGATCTCCGGAATGGAATCCGGCATGTCAACCGTTCTTGTTTTATCCGGTGTCACATCCAGAGAAAAAATGAAGAAATATGCTTATCAGCCGGATATGGTTTTAGACGGCGTTGGTGATATTCCAAGAGCAGCTAAAGCATAAAAGACGGTAATGCGGAAAAAGTAACTTGAGCAATTCCAAAGTGGAGTAGTATAATATCTAGCGGTTCTGCAAAGGCGGAGAATCTCCTATGCGAGATTCTCCGTGCTTTATTTACGCTTTAGGGAGAGCAGAAAGTTATGATCAAATTAAACGACTATCTTTATTCCGGAGATACCGTACTCAAAATTATACAGACCTATGCCAAGGATCTGAGAAAAAGCGCACTTCGTACAGGAAATGAGCTGGATCTGGCGCATAGTGAATTCATTCGTGGAATACAGGATGTTCTGGAGCATAATGAGTTCCTGTCTTCCCAGTCAAATCGTATTCTTGAATTTTACAAATATATGGCGAAAAGCTATCCTTTTCTTGCTTTTACCTTTAAAGGCAGGATCAAATCTCTGATTCGTGCAGAGGAAAAATTCAATAGCTACGTTATAGAATATATTGCGGATTACTACCAGAAGCATGGCTCTTATCCGGAAGCAGAGGAGATCATCGCCTATACGAACCGCTTCCGAGATCTGGTAGCCTATCGGATCGTCATTTCCCTGCCTAAATGTCACTTAGAGGAGGGGGAAGATCGGGAAGAGAAGCAGATCGGATACCTCTATGAGATTGCCAATGTTCTGCCTTCCTTTTTGGAAAAAAGGGGCTTTGTGCCCCAGGCTTATGTCCTGGGAGGGGGAACGGATTCGGAAAAATTGGATCCTTCCGTAAGACCCTACTATAAGGATTATGTGGCAAATATGAAAATGGCAGGTTACCGTTCTCTTCATGTTGCCTTTCATGATGATATTGCTAATTGCAACATTGAGCTTCAGCTTCGGACAAAGGAAATGGATGATTATGCAGAGATCGGAAAGGCAAATCACAATGCCTATGAGCTGCATCAGACAGAAAAAAGATCCGAGCGAAAGCAGATCCCGGAGGGAGAGTGTGCCTATTTTGACGAAGCCTATGAGAGAATTGTTGCCCTGCAGGAGCTGGAGCTTTCAGAGGTGGATGTCAATATGTTCGGAGCCGTAAATAACTATCTGATCAATGATGGTTGCGGTCTTTTCCGGGGCAGACAGATCCTTCCCTATGAGCATTTATCAAGATTTCAGAACGATCTGATCGGTTAGGGCTTTTACAAGGCAATCAGATGAAAAGGCCGACTGATCTTATGAAAGAAGCTGTGAAAGAAGCTCCCAAAAGTCTTTTGCAAAGATAACAAGATTTGTTTTTGCTATTGTGTGTGCAATTTCAACAAAAAGAGAAGTAAGATTGTTATAAAATTATCAAAAAGTGCCCTTTATAGGATGACAGTGAAAAAAAAGTATTGTATAATTAGCTACAGTTAACTGAAGTCCGCAAGAGGAGGAAGACAAAAATGAGCAAAATTGATTTAACACAGTACGGAATTACAGATGCGGCAGAAATCGTTTACAATCCTTCCTATGAAGCATTATTCGATGAAGAGATGAAGCCGGAGCTGGAAGGTTATGATAAGGGGCAGCTGACAGAGCTGGATGCTGTCAACGTTATGACTGGTATTTATACAGGACGTTCTCCCAAAGACAAATTCATTGTTGTAGATGAGAATTCCAAGGATACAGTATGGTGGACATCAGAGGAATATCCGAATGATAACCATCCGGCATCAGAGGAAGCATGGGCAGCACTCAAAGAGATCGCCAAGAAAGAGCTTTCCGGAAAGAAACTTTATGTTGTAGATGCTTTCTGCGGTGCCAATAAAGACACAAGAATGGCTGTTCGTTTCATCATGGAAGTAGCATGGCAGGCTCATTTTGTTACCAATATGTTCATTAAGCCGACAGCAGAAGAGCTGGAGAGCTTTGAACCGGATTTTGTTGTTTACAATGCATCCAAGGCAAAGGTTGAAAATTATAAAGAGCTGGGTCTGAACTCTGAGACAGCAGTAGCCTTCAATATCACAAGCCGTGAGCAGGTTATCATCAATACCTGGTACGGCGGAGAGATGAAGAAGGGTATGTTCTCTATGATGAACTACTATCTGCCGCTGAAGGGAATTGCAGCAATGCACTGCTCAGCTAATACCGATCTGGAAGGAAAGAACACAGCCATCTTCTTTGGTCTTTCCGGAACAGGTAAGACAACACTTTCTACCGATCCGAAGAGACTTTTGATCGGTGATGATGAGCACGGCTGGGACGATAACGGCGTATTTAACTTCGAAGGCGGCTGCTATGCAAAGGTAATTAACCTGGACAAAGAGTCAGAGCCGGATATCTACAATGCGATCAAGAGAGATGCTCTTCTTGAGAATGTTACGGTTGATGAGAATGGTAAGATCGATTTTGCAGATAAGAGTGTAACAGAGAACACCCGTGTATCTTATCCGATCGATCATATCCAGAATATCGTTCGCCCGATCTCTTCTGCACCGGCAGCACAGAATGTAATCTTCCTGTCAGCAGATGCATTTGGCGTACTTCCTCCGGTATCTATTCTTACACCGGAGCAGACACAGTACTATTTCCTGTCAGGATTTACTGCTAAGCTTGCAGGTACAGAGCGTGGTATCACAGAGCCGACACCGACCTTCTCCGCATGCTTCGGACAGGCTTTCCTGGAGCTTCATCCGACAAAATATGCGCAGGAGCTGGTTAAGAGAATGAACCAGAGCGGTGCAAAGGCATACCTTGTAAATACAGGCTGGAACGGAACCGGCAAACGTATTTCCATTAAGGATACCCGTGGAATCATCGATGCAATCCTGAGCGGAGATGTAAACAAGGCTCCGACAAAGCAGATTCCGTATTTCAACTTCGAAGTTCCGACAGAACTTCCGGGCGTTGATCCGGCAATCCTGGATCCGCGCGATACCTATGCTGATGCAGCAGAATGGGAAGAGAAGGCAAAGGATCTTGCAGAGAGATTTATCAAGAACTTCTCCAAGTATGAAGGAAATGCAGACGGCAAGGCACTGGTTGCAGCAGGTCCTCAGCTGTAAGAAAATGCTGAAAGCATGAGCAAAAGTAAAGCTACTAGTAGCGATTTTGCAAATGGGCTCTGCATAGTTATGAAAATTTAAAATGATAATAAAAAGGTCTTCTATGGAAAAACATAGGAGATCTTTTTGAGTTATAGGACAAAAAGTGTTGATGAAAACCGGATCTAAAACAAAGAATTCGAGTCGATAAGCAGGTCTTCTAATGAC
>CAVHNP010000040.1:0-20554 GCA_963637505.1 Prevotella sp. CAG:279 | reverse complement strand
CGTGAGGAACAGAGAACGAAGCATGCCAGAGATTTACTCAGTTCGGAGCCATGATAATAATGAGGCTTCTTCGAAAAAGATAAAACCGCCTTTAGCCCTTTATCATCAAAGGCTAAAGACGGTTTTATCAACACATTCTGTCCTATCCGTTTTACTTTGTTCGATCCTTTATGACTTCCCCATCCAATGTCTCTTTGATCAGCTGATCCTCCTCATCATATTCCAGCTTCAGGGAAAAGAAGGGGGCTCCCATCTGAAGCAGACCCAAAAAGGTTCTGTCTCCTTCCCAGAGTTCTAAGTCAAAAAGCTTCTCTTTTTCAATCCACTGCAGCTCTCCCTCATCACAGGAAGTCAGCTGACCGACAAAATCATTGGAGGTATAGAGAAACATATATTCCGTTAAGCCCTTGGCTGACAGGAAGGTCACGATTCCTCGGCATTCAAAATCCATCAGCTCCAGACCGGTTTCCTCCTTTACTTCGCGAAGAAGGCATTCATCCGGACTTTCATTTGCTTCGAAATGTCCTCCGACACCGATCCATTTTCCCTGATTGATGTCTTTTTCCTTCTTGGTCCGATGCATCATCAGATATTTTCCGTCGCGTTCGATATAACATAAGGTTGTAAGACTGCTCATTTTCTTTTCTCCTGCTTTTTCTTTTTGATACTGCCTATTCTAGCAAAAAAGGAGTGAAATAGGAAATTTCGAAAGGCCCGCTTTACAAAGGCTTTACATTTCTTTGATATTCCACTTTACACAAATTTTATATACTTGCTCTGTAGATTGTGATTATACCTAATTTTTTCATACTTTTGATTTTTGTTCTTTACACGAGGGAGAGGGAAAAGTAAAATGACTATCTTTAATATTCTGACAATGATCGGCGGACTTGCTCTGTTCTTATATGGAATGCATGTCATGGGCGATGGTCTGGCCAAGGCTTCCGGCGGCAGAATGGAGGCCGCCTTAGAGAAAATGACCGGCAGCCCCATAAAAGGTGTACTTCTGGGTGCCGGCGTAACCGCTGTGATCCAGTCTTCATCCGCAACAACCGTTATGGTCGTCGGTTTCGTTAACTCCGGTATTATGAAACTGACCCAGGCCGTCGGCGTCATCATGGGTGCCAACATCGGTACCACCATCACCGCCTGGCTGCTTTCTCTGAGCGGCATCCAGAGCAGCAATGTTTTTGTATCCATGCTGAAGCCTTCTTCTTTTTCACCGGTGCTTGCCATTGCCGGTGTCATCCTGATCATGTTTTCCAAGAAGGAAAAGAAGCAGCAGATCGGTATGATCCTGGTAGGCTTTGCTATTCTGATGTTTGGTATGGAAACCATGTCAGATTCCGTTGCTCCCCTGAAGGATATGCCTGAATTTACAAGCCTTCTGCTGAAATTCCAGAATCCGATCCTTGGCATGCTGGCCGGTCTGATCCTGACTGCTGTGATTCAGTCTTCCTCCGCATCTGTCGGTATTCTGCAGTCCCTTTGCTCGACCGGTGCCGTTACCTTTGGTGCTGCCTTTCCCATCATCATGGGACAGAATATCGGTACCTGCGTAACTGCGATTATTTCCGCGATCGGCGCATCCAAGAATGCAAAACGAACCGCTGCGGTACATCTTTATTTCAATATCATCGGTACCGTGATCTTTATGGCTGTCTTTTATATTGTCAATGCGATCGTACACTTTGGCTTTATCAATGATACCATCGGTGTTGCCGGCATTGCCCTTGTACACAGTACCTTCAATATTGTTACAACCCTCCTTCTGCTTCCCTTTAATAAGGTTCTGGTCAGACTTGCGGAAGCAACCATTCGCGAGGACGAAACCGAGCAAATGCAGAATGCAGAAAAGAAGGAGACAGCCGCTGCCCTTGCCCTGCTGGATGACCGATTTGTTTCCAATCCGGCCCTTGCCATTGACAACTGCAGAAAGGTTGCCATGAAAATGGCAGATATTTGTCAGAGCTCCGTTTATCTGGCTCTGGATCAAATCAAGGAATACGATGATCTGAAGGCAGCCAAGGTGCTCGAACTTGAGAATACAGCGGATCGTTTTGAAGATGCCCTCGGCACCTATCTGATCAAGGTAAGTAGCAAGGATCTTTCCGAAAAAGACAGCCGGGATATGTCCATGCTCCTGCACAGCATCAATGATCTGGAACGAATCTCCGATCATGCCATCAATATCGTGGAAAAAGCACAGAACATGCACGAAAAAGATCTGCATTTTTCCACAAAAGCTCAGGAAGAAATGAAGATATACACAGCAGCCGTAAAGGAAATTGTGGAAATGTCCATTACTGCTGTCAGAAAAGAAGATATCTCCCTGGCAAAAGAGGTGGAGCCTCTGGAAGAGACGATCGATCACTTAAGTGATGAGATCAAGCAAAGACATATCGAACGTCTCAAGAATGATGAATGCTCCCTGGATATCGGCTTTATCCTTTCCGACCTGGTTGTTAACATCGAAAGAGTCGCCGATCATTGCTCTAATCTGGCCGTCGATCTTCTGCGGATTCATGAAAACACCTTCGATGTACATGAATATCTGGATGATCTGAAAGCCCATGAGGATGAGAATTTCCGCAGGCTCTATGAGCAGAATCGAAAGAAGTATGCTCTGCCAAAGTAGACAGGAATTTCTTCTGCTGATATGAATTTCGTAATAAGTATTGGATGAAAAACCGAGAATGATTCTGTCGGATCTAAAACACGCTCTCGCTCGAGGGAAGCTCCTAGCAGTGCTAAGCTCGAGACACATGTACCATGTGCCTCTTGCATGATGACTTACGGCGCATTCCAAATCCTGCTATCGCAGGATGCGCCTTCGTTTCATCGCACCGCTTACGCGGCACGATATACACTGAGGGCTTCCCAACGGTTTTAGATCCTAGGCAGAACATCTCGTTTTTTCATCTTATATAATGCACGACAATATGTATGCAAAAAGGAAGCCTTATTCCGAAAGGGACATCCGCAGCACCGGTCCTTAGCGAACACAAGCATGTCTGCGCAGTGTGAGCTTAGTACCGTTGTAGCGAGGACTAAGCGAAAGCGGTCCCTGTAGGAATATGCTTCCTTTTTTATTTTCACCGTCATCTAACGATGCTACTCTCTAGCGAAAGCTCCTCACCCAATTCATCAGAGAATCATGATAGACATTCTCGAAAACGGTTCTCTTCATCTCCTCCGTAACCGGTCCGTTCTTTGCCATCTTTCCTAAAATGGCGGCCTGAAGCTCTTCGATAGACATCTCTTCATATGGCTTATCCGGAAGAGGCGGCAGAGCAGATTCCTTGCCTGCTGCCTCTTTCTTCTCTCTATTCTCTTCCTTGCTCTTTTCTCTTGCCTCCGGCTGCAGATCTTCTGCTGCTTTTTCTTTTTCCGTAGCCTCTGCTTTCCGCAGTTTTTCTACTTCGCCGGCAAGAGAATCCTTCCCTGTCTTAGCTCCTTCTTCCGGCTTCGCTTCTTCCATTCCTTCCGGCAGGAGGATTTCTCCGAAATGAGCCGGAATGGTAAGATGGATCCATCCGTTTTCAGATCTGACCTCTTCTCCGGAGAGCAGGCCTCTGTAGACTCCGCAGCCACAATCCGGAAGGGAAAGGGAAGCCGGATTTTCATCATTATTTACTGCCGTCAGGATGCTCTTTCCTCTCCATTTTCTGGCAAAGGCATACTGTCTATTTGTCAGATGCAGCTGTTCATAATCTCCGTAAGCTAAAATGGCATTGCCCGCGCGCAAGGATCCCAGGACTGAGATCAGCTTTGTGCAGGGATTTTCCTCGATCGCATTCTGATAATCCGAAAGCTTAAGTCTTGGTCTTAGACCTGCATCCGAGCCATTTTCCTTGCGTCCCTCGATCGCAAATTCCGAACCATAATAAATAGAAGGAATTCCAGGCAGGGTATAAAGCAGGATGTGAACCGGATAGAACTGACTTTTGTCATTTAACTTTGTAGCGATCCTTTCCACATCATGATTGTCCACAAAGGAATAGAGCTGTCTGCCATTTGCCGGAGAGTCGATCATATCGTAAAGACGCTTTACCGTATGGGCAATTTCAAAATAATTGTGATCATTGTGGCCGGAGTAAAGAGCCTTATGCAGATGATAATTAGTTACGGCATGCAGCATTCCCTCATTCACCCAGCGGGAATACTCTCCGTGAATCACCTCTCCCATCAGCCAGAAGTCTTCCTTGATCTCATTGGCCAGCATTCTCAGTTCATGCATGAAGTTAAAATCCAGGACATCTGCCGCATCCAGACGAATTCCGTCAAGATCAAATTCGCTGACCCAGAAGCGAACCACATCCAAAAGGTAGTCTCTTACCGCCGGATTGGCCTGGTTTAATTTAACCAGAAGATTATAGCCGCCCCAATTATCATAGGAAAAGCCGTCATTATATTCGTTATTACCCCAGAAATTGACATTGCAATACCAATCTTTATAAGGGGAGGCGTCTCTTTTCTCCTTCAGATCACAAAAAGCAAAAAAGTCTCTTCCCGTATGATTGAAAACGCCGTCAAAAATAACCCGGATTCCCTTGTCATGACATTTGGCAACAAAGGATTTCAGGTCTTCATTTGTTCCTAATCTGCTGTCTAACTTTTTATAATCCGTCGTATCATATCCGTGGCTGCCGGACTCAAAAAGCGGTCCGATATAGATAGCATTGCAGCCAAGCTCCTTTACATGATCGATCCAGCCATCCAGTTCCCTTATCCTGGAAACCGGCTCTGTATCCTCATTTTTCTCCGGTGCACCGCATAAACCAAGCGGATAAATATGATAAAAAACCGCCTCATCATACCAAGCCAATTTATTTTCCCCCTTCTGTCCTAAGCTTTTTATTTTCCTTCCATATAAGTATCAATTCCGTTTGCGATTCCCTCTGCAATCTGCTGCTGATACTCCTCTGATGCCATCTTCTGATCCTCTTCCGGATTGGTCATATAGCCCATTTCCACAATGGTAACCGGAACCGAGCACCAGTTGATCCCGCTCATGCTGTCTGTCTCCCAGACTCGTTCCTTCCGGCAGCCTGTTGCCGCAACCAGCCCGTCCAATACATCCTCGGATAAGGCATAGCTGTCTTCATAAAGATCTCCATTATAAGGATTGGAGGCGGTCTGGCAAATGGTCATGGCTCCGTTTGCGGAACTGCTGTCTGAACCATTGGCATGAATCCTGATAAAAGCGTCTGCATTGGCCTCATTCGCCATCTGGGCCCGCTCACTATTGCTGATATCCACGTCATTCTCTGTCCGAATCATCAGCACTTCATAGCCACGGCTCTCCAGCTCCGTCTGCAGCTTTAAGGCAACCTCTAAGGTCAGCTCATATTCTGCCAGTCCGCTGGATACACCAGAGGTTCCGCCCGCAACCTTTGCCTTTGTTTCTGAGGCACCGGGTCCGATCGGCTCCTGCTCACTGTTTCCATGTGCCTGATGGCCGGCATCAATGGCGATTAGATGGCCATTTTCCACTGCATCCGCTGAAGCTGCATCTGCTGAAAACTCCTCTGCTGCCTCTGCCGATTCGGTATCTGCCTTTTGCGCATCCGCAGAAACTGCCTCCTGGCTGACTGCATCTGCTGTCTGCGTCTTCTCCTCTGCTGCTTTTGTTCCGCAGCCTGCCGTAAAAAGCATCGCTGCAGCCAATAAGGCTGCCATAAGCTTTCTGCTCTTCATATCAACTCATCCTCTCTTTCATTCTGAATGTATTCCTGTAAACCTATGCTTTTCTAATAGGATCCCTTTTAAGCCGACCTTTCTTTGTCTTCTGCCACTGAAACCGTAACAATTATAAATTATACTATCCGTCTTCCTCTCTGTTAAGATATTTTCTTTTTTCCTCTGCCTTCTTCCTGCACTTTATAATCCTATTTCCGCAAACAAAAGGTCGAGAATGATTCTACCGGATCTAAAACACGCTCTCCCTCTTCTCTCTTCCCATTTGTCCCAAGCCAACAAAGTTCCTTTTTATTTTTGATTGTGCCCGCTAAAGACCCCTTCCTTTTCTTTTTCTATGATAGAGCCAGTAGAAGTTTTTTAAGAAAGGAAGAAAACCATGGCAAATGAAAAAAAATTAGTCGAAGGCAAATGGGAAGTGACAGAAAGCCAGTCCTTCTCCTCCCTTACCATTGCCGACGGCGCATCCATTGTGGCTCCGGAGGGAAAATATGTCACACTGACCCTTGATGGTACAACCCACACCATTCAGCCGGGCAGCTATGAAGGCGATGTAAAGATTACCGTTTCTGACAATTACACCCGCAGATCTCTTCGTTTCGGGGAAGAAACGATCAGTAATTTTCACGCCGGCGCTATTGTAAAAGACGGCAAGCTTCTCCGAAACTCTTCTGTTACGGCTGCTGTTACAGGGGGCAGCCTGACTGACAGCAAGGCTGACGGTGTTACGATCAAATCCATCGAATGGGATTTCAATGGTTTTGTATTCGACGGCGATACCAGCTATGAGATCGATCATTCCAATATCGAACTGATCGGAGACGGTACCGATGACTTTGTTGGTATGGGGGCCGGCATCGCAGCAGTAGGCGATACAAAGCTGACCATTAACAATACGAAAATCTCTAACAAGGGAATCGGTCGCGGCACTCTTTTTGTAGGCGGAAATGCAGATGTTACCATGAATGACTGTGAATTTATCGCTTATGCAGACGAGCCGACTCCGGAGGAAATGAAAGCCGGTCAGGAAGCGGAGCGAATGATGGAACCGCCCTGGGCAATCGGTCTGAAAGGAAATGTCCGTACCCTAAACCTGGCGGAAAAAGGCAAGCTCACCTTAAATAACAGTCATGTTGTCTGCAACCGCTGGGGTGCTCTCTCCATTGACGGTGCCTGCGTTAACAGAATGAATATCAACAATTCCCTCATCGAGATCACTGGGGATAACGGCTATGGCTTCTTCTGCATCGCAGATGATATCAGCTTTGACTATGACTCCATCGATGAACCCGGCTGTCTGAACATTGCAAGTGGCTCTACCTTCAACGTTGCTTACACCGCTGCCCTGATGAGTCTGGGTAACGGCTGCTGTGAATTTAAGGATGGCTCTATTGTGAATTCCCGAAGATTCGGTGTTTTCTGTCACCGTCACAATGGCGGATACCTGAAGATCAACAGCGGTTCTGTCTTTCATACCAAAAAATCCTCTCTGGTCGTAAAAGGATCCAACCTTCATATCGAACTGGATGATGCAAAATTTGCTCCGAAAAACGGTACCATCCTGCAGATGATGGATAACGATGATGTCGGTATGTGTCCGGATCCCTTCCTTGTCCCGATCGGTGAAGTAGATGTCAGAGACGACAGAGACCTAACCAAGGCCATCGAGGAGGAAGATATCTTTGTTTCTATCAAAAATATGACAGCAGACGGAGATTTTCTCAACTCTACCACCAACCTTTATGCCTGCATGAGACGACTTCCCAGACCGGAAGGCTTCGTAGAGCCGCCGACACCTCCTGGAGCAGAAAAACTCAGAGGCTTTATCGGAAAAACCCTGATGGGCGCGAAAAACCTGGATGTCCGCATTGAAAATGCGACTGTTAACGGAAACATTTCCGCAGCAAATGCTGCCTATGGCGAGGGTATCACCCGCATCGATCACGACAGCTGTGATGAGCTTTCCAATATCACCCAGACGCCTGCTCCGGCTATCAATAACGGTGTTATTGTCACAGTCGGCAAGGGCGGTATCTGGAAGCCGACCGCTACATGCTACCTGACAAAACTTGAGATTAGGGACGGCGGCCAAATACATGCCGCTTCCATGACCGTAGACGGCAAAGAAAGTCCGATTGCAGAAGGTCTTTATACCGGACAGATCGTGATAACCCTTGCTTAAATTACACTTTAAACTTCATTTCCTTTTCGCGCGAGTGCGCATCCTTGCGGAGCTTTTTTATGTAATAGGAAATTCTGATGGAATTTCCTATTACATAAAAAAAGATCCCCTGATTCAGCCTCAGGGGATCTTTCTGCTATCGGTTTGTCACAATTTCCGGATAAAGGTCATGCTGGGTCATGCGATCCCAGGCAACCTGCTCCCACTTTGTTCCTGCCTTTCCATAATTGCAATAGGGATCAATGGAAATGCCGCCGCGGGGAAGAAACTTGCCCCATACTTCAATATATTTTGGATCCATCAGCTTGATCAGATCCTTCATGATGATATTGACGCAGTCCTCATGAAAATCTCCGTGGTTGCGGAAGGAAAAGAGATACAGCTTTAAGCTCTTGCTCTCTACCATTTTTTCTCCCGGAACATAGGAAATCGTGATTGTCGCAAAGTCCGGCTGTCCGGTGATCGGACAAAGGCTGGTGAATTCCGGACAGTTAAATTTAACGAAATAATCATTGTCCGGATGTTTATTGATAAATGTCTCCAATACGCCCGGATCGTAATCAGAAGAATAGCTTACATTCTGATTGCCAAGCAGGCTAAGTCCTTCTTTTTCTCTCATAATTTCTTCCTCTTCTATCCTAACTTTTTTTATCTTTTCCAGCATCTGGGTCTGAAACTTCTTTCTTTTGACGCAAATACCTCCGGCTCTCTCTCCGGCAAAATCCTACTGCAGGGCCGGATCTTCTACGCCGTTTGCCGCAAAGGCCTTGGCTCTGTCGATACAGGTACCGCATTTTCCGCAGGGCTTTTCTCCGCCCTCATAGCAGGACCAGGTCAGCTCATAAGGAACGCCAATCTCTAAGCCCATCTTTACCACCTCTGCCTTGTTGATCTTTACAAAAGGTGCTTCAATCTTCAGCTGGTGACCGGAACCTTCATAGATTGCCCGGTTCATCGCCTCATCAAAGGCCTGGGAACAGTCCGGATAAGCAAAGCCTGCCGCATCATCCGCATGTGCCCCATAATAAATCACACTGCAATCCTTGCTGAGGGCGATGCTTGCCGCAGAGGAAAGGAAAAGGCCGTTTCGAAAGGGCACATAGGTGCTGACCGGCTTTTCTCCCCCGGTCTTTTTGATCTGCTCCTCATAGCTTTCTTCCGGAATTTCCTTATCTGACTGTTTCAGAAGGGAGCAGTCGGAATACTGAAAGATCAGACTCAGATCCAGAAAAAGCTGTTCCACCCCATAATAGGCTGCCACCTTTTTTGCCGCCTCAATCTCCTTATCATGCTTCTGTCCATAGGAAATGGAAAGAGATGTGACATTTTCGGCTCCGTATTTTTTGACTGCTAAGCCCAGGGCTGTCGTAGAATCCACGCCCCCGCTTGAAAGAACAAGTGCTCTCATCGCTTACCTCCTGCTTCAACCATTCTCATATTCTTATAGGAAGAAAATTTCCATAAGATCTTTGCTTCTTTTTCTCACCTTTTTCTATCGCAGATAAAACTGCAGGGTGCTGTCCTCCCGAAAAGCGCCCCGAAGCTCTGCCGTAAAGGTCTTGGTATTGTTTTTCTTAATACCGCGAGCTGTTACACAGCTGTGATATCCTTCCAAGGTAACGGCAACATCCTCACTGCCGGTGATCTCGCTAATAATATCCGCAATATCCTTGCCGATCTTTTCCTGCAGCTGAAGCCTGCGGCCAACCATATCACAGACACGGGCGATCTTGGAAAGACCGATCACACTTCCATGCGGAACATAGGCAACGGTTGCCTTCATATCATACATAAGAGCCATGTGATGCTCGCAATAAGAGAAAAGATCGATATCCTTCATGACAACAACTCTGCCGTTCTCGATTTTTTCCCCATCGTCTTCCTCTGCCTCTATTCCGTCTGAAAAGGTTTTGTTGAACATCTGCGCGATCTCATGATTGCTGTAATTCATTCCGGCAAAAACCTCTTCATACATTTTGGCAACCCTCTGAGGCGTTTCCTTCAAGCCTTCCCTCTCCGGATCATCGCCCAAAGCAACCAATATGCCCCTGATATGCTCTTCTATTGCTTTTGTATCGATCATGACTAAACACCTCTCTCTTCCGGATCCCAGATCACCTTATGCATCTGGATCTGTATCCTTGCATCATTGATCCGCTTCTCGATCATATAGTTAACGATATCCACCGGCTCGATCTTTCCAAAGACCGGACTGAAATAAACCTGACATTTCTCCGTCAGCCCGTAGTTTTCTATGATCTCTCCTGCCCTTTGCAGATCCTCCCTGCTGCCACAGACAAATTTCACACTGTCTTCTGCTGTAAGACAGGCAAAATTTTCCTTTTTCATGGCAACTTCACAGCCACTGGAGGGCAGCTTATAGTCCATGGTAAAAACAGGCCTCTTTTTATCAGAAAACTCTTCTAACAGTACTGCGCCGTTCGTTTCGATTTCTACCCGAAGATCAGTCTTTTCTGCTTCCTCCAAAAGAAGGCCTAAAAGGGTCTTCATTTCCTTTTGCAAAAGAGGTTCCCCTCCGGTCAGGGTGACGTTTTTTACGCCGCTTTCCTTTATATAAGAAAGGATCTCCTCCGGACTTTCCTCTTCATAGCTACAGTCTGCTTCATTGGCCCACATGGTATCGCAATAACTGCATCTTAGATTACAGCCCTTAAAGCGAATAAAGACTGCCAGCTCACCGGCTCTTTTTCCTTCCCCGTTAATGCTGATAAATTTTTCTACGACCTGCATTATTCTTCATATACTGCGCAGTTATTGGGGGTCTCATAGACCTCTACCCGATGTACCCAGTATCCTTTCTCTTTGAGTTTCTGATAAAAATAGCTGGAAAAATTCTCTGCTGTTGGACGGAAGGGAACCTGAATCATCTTAAAATGTTCATCCTCCAGAGCCTGAATCGTCTTTTCCTTTAAACTTCCTTCCTCATAGATCAAGGAATGATCCAGTTCCTCGCAAAGAGTCTTTAAGCTTTTCTTCAGTTCCGAAAAGTCAAAGAGCATTCCCCTGGTCTGCTGCTCTTCACTCAGTTCCTCTCCCTTGACCTCCGCCACGACTCTCCAGCGGTGTCCATGTACATTTCTGCATTTTCCCTCATAATCCTTTAGAAAATGAGCGGAATCAAAGCTGTCTTCTGATTTGATATAAAACATTTTTCTCTCCAATATGTAAAAAGAATGTGCCTTGGCACATTCTCGCGCCGAGCGCGGTCGCTTGCGATAATCTACCTCTTCGCGCGAGTGCAATCCTCGCGGAGCGTTTTTATCGTAATACGATAAAAACAGCTCTGCGAAAACGCAGAGCTGTAAAATGATAGCTTCCCTATGATCATACAGTCCTGGTTTTGTTTAATGACAGGATGGTACAAACGAACTGTCAGTGAATCGAAATCGATTCCTTGCTAGATTATAAAAATCTCCTCATTTTTTGTCAACCGCTATTTTATTCCGCCGGGAAAAGGGCCTGCATCTTCTGCGCTCTTGCCGTATCATCCAGAAGGATCATAACATTCGCAAAGATGACATCACAGCTTGACTGCTGCTTTACAAGGGCTGTCAGGTCACCGGAATAGTATCTATAATCGATGACATATACCTTGTCATAATGATCTGTCAGGAAGGGTGCAAAAGCATTTCCGTAAGATTCCTTGATCAGGATGCAGGCGGAACCGTCATTGATATCCGGATTATCGATCTCAACCATGGGCTGGTCTCCTCCGATAAAGCAAAGATATTTGGATTCTGTTCCAAGGCTGTCTGCATCTCCGACAATATTTCTGTCGAAAGTATTTCCGTCCTTATCCGTGATCGTCTCATCATTTGTTGCGATCGGAATAAAGGTCTCTACCGTGTCAGGATTATTGCCTAACTCCGGAGACTGGTTACTTGCCGCATAGAAGGTTCCCAGGAAGCCCTCATAGGATTTTGTCTCATAATCATCCAGACTGTTTGCCTTGATACCCTTTTCTTCACAGAATTTGGTATAGGCATAGTAGGCACCTCTCTGGGTCCAGTGATGATCCGTTCTGAAGTAGAGATATTCATCATTATGGGCTCTTAAGGTATCATAGATCTTCACTTTATGTACCTTATCGCTCAGCTGATTATAAATGTAATCCGTTTCCTCACTCTGGAGAGGACAGCCCATAGAGGACTGGATGCTCTCATCCAGCATGATACCAAAGCTATTCGGGATGCCAATAGCGTAAACTGTCGCACTATCTCCCAGGGTATCCGCTACGGTATTTACCATACTTGCATAGGCGTCCAAGGAGTCATGATTTGAATAATACAGCTCAAATCCTCTGCCATCCGCAACATAGATCGTTCCGGCCGACTCCGGCTGAATTGTGATCGCACCGCCCGCATCGATTTCCTCATTTGTCTCTGCCGTAGCAGATCCGGATGCAGTCGTCTCTGTTGTGCCGCCTGTCTGCTGGCTGGTCGACTGGCTGTCCGTTGCCACATAGATGGCACTGCTTCGGATGCCATAGAGATTCTCGATATTTGTTCCTGCCTCAATGAGCTTTTCTCTCATCGGATAGGAATCCGCATACCAGGTTTCTACATCAGAAAACCAGGAGCCGTCCCAGAGTCCGGAAATGCTGAGAGCCGGAAAGGTCGCCAGATCTCTTTTCTCTGTCGCCGACTGCTTGGGTCTTAGGAAAAAGAGAAGGCCGATCACAAAGAAGACAGCGATCAGGATGGTAAAGAGTCTGATCCGGATCATATCCCATCTGCGATGCAGCAGCCTGTTTTTCTCTTTATATTTTTCAAGTGATTGTCTTTTTGCCATTTACTTTTTGCCTCATCAAGGATCAAAACTGGTTATAAAGGAAAGGTGTGAAGGTATTGCCTGTCATAACGATGATCGAAAGAACGATCAGGACAAGTACGATCAGGGTCTTTCCCGCATAAATTGCCGTACGCGGAATTCTTCTTACCTGGAAATAGGTCATCAAATATTTTCCGATGCTTGCAAAGAAGGGCGTGCAGCTCAGTAAGCAGATGATCAGGAACCAGATATTGTTCTGGAGATTCAGCTTGATGGTCATCGACATAAAGCCGTTTCCGCCCAAACCGAAGAAGCCCCGGATTGCATGCAGCAATTGTGAGAAATCCGAAAAGCGGAAAAGAAGCCAGCCGAATACGAAAATGATGATCGTATAAATATGCTGAATCGGGGCAGGCCAGTCCTTTTTGCCCCTGTCTCTTCTCCAGTTCTCGAAAAGAATAAATACAAAATAGTAGAGTCCCCAGAGAACAAAGTTCCAGCTGGAGCCATGCCAAAGACCGGTCAGAGCCCATACCACAAGCAGGTTGATCTTTGTCCTTGCCGCGCCCTTTCTGCTGCCTCCCAAGGGAATATAAACATAATCCCTAAAGAAGAAGCTTAAGGTCATATGCCAGCGTCTCCAGAAATCACGCACAGAGGTCGCAACATAGGGATAATTAAAGTTCTCCGGATAAGTAAAGCCGATCATCTGACCCAGACCAAGTGCCATATCCGTATAAGCCGAAAAATCAAGATAGAGCTGAACGGAATAGAGAACCATACCGATCCAGACCGCAGCGGTCGGTGCCTTTGCGATCTCATCACTCATCGGCACCAGGATATCTGCCAGCTCTCCGCAATGATCCGCCAGAATGACCTTTTTCGCCAATCCCACGGAGAAACGGTAAATACCATCGGAAAGACCTGCCATGGAGAATTTCCTGCCATACATAGCCTCCTTCATTTCCGGATAACGTACAATAGGTCCCTGCATGGACTGGTGAAAGATTGCCGTATACAAAAGCATCATAAAATAGCTGCGCTCTGCCTTGCATCTGCCATGGTAGACATCCGCAACATAGGAGATCAGCTTAAAGGTATAGAAGGAGATTCCCATGGGCAGGGCAATGGAAAAAGCCCAGTCTGTCTTCAAAATACTTCCGAGACTTCCCAAAAAGAAGCCGGTATATTTGAAAAAGCCCAGGACGAACAGGAAAATACAAACAGAAAGAATCAGATATCTTTTCCCTTCCCTGCCTTCCGGATCCCTACCGATCAGGAGTCCGAAAAACCAGGCAACCGCTGCCATGATCAGCAGCAGGAGCAGATATCTGATTCCTCCAAATGCATAAAAAATCAAGGATGCTGCAAGCAGCACCGTATTTTTTTTCTTTATTCCCCCGCAGCAACTGTATACCAGCATAAATACCGGCAAAAATGCCAGTAAGAAAAACATGTTAGAAAATGCCATTTTCCGATTCGCTCCCCTAAATTTCAGATATACTTATGTTACCCATTTTAAGAAAGCGTGTCAATAAAGTTGCGGAGCTTCTTTCCTTATTTTCTTACAGGAGAAGGCCGTATTTTTGAACCAAAGGCATCAGGGTCTCTTCCGGTAATTTACCTTCATAAAGGGCTCTTCCCTGATAGAGACGAAGTGCCTTCTCCAGCAGATTTTCATCCTCACAAAGGAGACAAAGGGGTTTCTTGATCATGGTCTGGGCTTCCTCAAAGAAGACCAGTTCCTCTTCCTTACGGATCTCAACCGCAGTAAGAGGCGCATCATAATCTCCCTCTTCTTCCAGAAGATCCTCTAATTCCGCATCGCAGGCCAGGACATGATCATAGCTAGCTGTCGGCTCCAGGAAGAAAAGATCACTTCCGCTTACTGCCGGCAGAAGGTCTGTTTTCTTCGGAGAAGGTGCCTGCATCTTTACCTCTTCCAGTGCTTTTTTGATTGCTCTGATATGCTCCTTGTTTGTACCGCAGCAGCCTCCAAAGATCTCAACTCCAGCCTCTGCAAGTGCCGGAATGTATTCTGCGAATTCCTCCGGCGTTGCCGGATAAACCGTCTCTCCATCTACGATAATCGGAAGGCCTGCATTCGGCTTTGCGATCAGAGGAATTCGGGAGACCTCCTGCAGACGTTTCAGCTGTATCAGCATCTGATCCGGTCCTACCGAACAGTTCAGGCCAAAGGCATCTACTCCCATGCCCTGCATAACCTGCAAAACGGCTGTCACATCCGTACCGGTCAGACTTCTTCCGGTTTCATCACAGGTGAAGGTCACGAAAATCGGCTTATTGCTCAGACTCTTTACCGCCAGAATGGCTGCCCTCGCCTCTGCAAGGGTCATCATGGTCTCGATCACATAGATATCTACGCCACTTTCTTCCATGGCTTCGACCTGTTCCCTATAGATCGCAACAAGCTCCTCAAAATGAATATCCCCAAGAGGATAGAGGATCTTTCCTGTCGGTGCGATATCGCCGGCCACATAGATCTGATCTCCAACTGCCTTTTTGGATATTTCGGCAAGCTTACGATTATATTCTGTCACCTGATCTTTCACACCATGCTCTTCCAGCTTGATGCGGTTGGCTCCGAAGGTAGGGGCATAGACCACATTACTGCCGGCCTCGGCATAGCCTCTCTGCAGTTCGGCTATCTTATCCGGATGCAGAAGTGCCCATTCTTCTGAAGAAATGCTGCCGTCATATCCCATCTTCTGAATCTCTGTTCCGGTTGCTCCGTCCAATATAAAAGGAAATCTCAGTTCCATTTCTTCTCCTCCAAGGTCCTTTCTTCTGTCCTGTCCGCGATAGATAAAGGGATCCGCCTGCTCTCTTTCAGCCCTCGAATGACTTGACACCCTTTATCCTCTTTTCTATAATTTTTTAGTAGAAATTCACCTGTTATTTTCTGTAAATGAACAGAATTTCCAAAGGAATTTTCTATTAACAAAAAGCTTATTCTGCCGGCTCTTTTTCGAACCCGGCAGAGTTCCTATCTGTTTTTAACTATAACTTTAGAAAAAGCTCTTTGTCAAGAAAGGCAGCTTCGAAGAGAGGACGCAAATCAGCTATTTCCCGCCTGCAAGATAAAAGGAGAAAATCACATGATGACACCAAAGGAAATCATGCTTGAGCTCATGAAACCGGACGGACAGCCGGATCGGCAGCTTGATCAATATGAAGGCATCTTCATGGCACTCGGAGATCCCATTCAGTCTTACCTGAATGCAAACCGTATCAGAGGATCCAAAAGCATTGACAGATGGGGCACTACCATTCTTTTCCCGGAGACAGCTCCGGGTCCCATTCCCCACAATACCGATGAAACGAAGGTCATCAAGGACATCACCCGCTGGCGTGAAGTCGTGCATGCACCGGACATTGAACATATCTGTACCCAGGGTTGGGAAGAATTTTCCACCGCCTGTCGGGCCAAAAATAAGGATCAGAAGCTTTTCTGCGGCTTTATGGCAACCGGTATCTTTGAACAGACTCACTTTCTGATGGGCTTCGAAGACACCCTGACCGAGCTTTATGATCATCCGAAGGAAATGCATGAGCTGATCGACTATATCACGGACTACCGTATGACCTATGCCAAAATGCTCATCGACAATCTTCAGCCGGATGCCATTTTCTCTCATGATGACTGGGGAACACAGAATGCCCTTTTCATGCCGCCTGATATGTGGCGTGAATTTTTCAAAGAGCCTTACCGTAAGCTCTATGGCTATATCCGTTCCCGCGGCGTTTCCGTGATTCACCATGCCGACTCCTACCTGGTTCCGATCATTGACGACATGATTGAGATCGGTATTCAGATCTGGCAGGGTACCCTTCCGGAAAATGATATTCCCGCCCTGCAAAGGCAGGTAAAGGGAAAACTGACCTTCATGGGCGGCATCGGGGCAGCCATCGATCGGGATGATATCAGTGAGGAAGAAGCCCGCGCCTATATCCGCAAGGCCCTGGAGACCTACTGCCCGGGCGGACACTTTATTCCTTCCATTACCTATGGTATGTTCGGAACGATCTATCCCAAGATCGATACTTATATTGATAGTGAGATTGAAAAATATAATAAGGAACTCCACGTTCCCAGAACTCCTCTTCCGGAGATTCCCCGCCGACAGAAAAGTGCTCCCGCAAAGAGCAGTTCCGTTACGGTTGCAGAAGAATCCACCGATACCCTCTCTGCCCTTTCCAAAGCAATGTGCAAGGGACAGAAGAAAAAGGTGCTCACCCTCTGCGAGCAGGCTCTTTCTGAAGAGATTGATGCCCAGGATATCATTTCCGACGGACTTATGCCCGGTATGGTTGCCTTAGGTGACGACTTTACCGCCGGAAAAGCCTTTGTCCCGGAAATGCTTATGGCTGCCAAATGCATGGTTGCCGCTACCGATCTTCTGAAGCCTTACCTGGTCGGAGAAGGCAGCGAGTCTAAGGGAAAGGTTGTTCTTGGGACCATGAAAGGAGACCTGCATGATATCGGCAAAAATCTGGTTAAGATCATGATGGAAGGCAACGGTCTGGAAGTCATTGATCTGGGCGTGGATATTTCAGCAGAGCAGTTTGTTGACACAGCTATTAAGGAAAATTGTGATATCATTGCCTGCTCTTCTCTTCTGACCACTTCCATGCAGGAAATGAGAAATGTTGTCAGCCTGTCTTCCGAGAGAGGCATTCGTGATAAGGTTAAGATCATGATCGGCGGCGCTCCGGTCAGCCAGAGCTTCTGTGATGCGATTGGCGCGGATCTTTATACGGAGGATGCGGCAACGGCAGCGCAGGAGGCGGTGAAGCTGATCAGCTAAGGGGGCAGGCCATTATCTCAGCTCTGATAAATCACCTTTCCCTTGCAGATCGTATAATGAATCTTCGCCGGCAGACTCCAGCCAACAAACGGGCTATTGGATGCCTTCGATGCAAAGTGATCCACAATCCATTCTTCCTTTTCTCCGAAGATAACCAGATCTGCATTGGCGCCCGGCTGAATGCTGCCCGGCTCTAAGTGATAAAAGTTTGCCGGATTACTGCTCATCAGCTTGATCAGTTTCATCAGGCTGATCTGTCCGCTCTGCACCAAAGACTTTACGCCAAGGGCAAGGGAAGTTTCCAGGCCAATGATACCGCTGGGTGCCTTTTCCAAGGGCTGATTCTTTTCCTCTGCGGTATGGGGCGCATGATCCGTAACGATCATATCGATCGTGCCATCCTTTAAGCCTTCGATAATCGCCAGCCTGTCCTCTTCTGTTCTGACAGGTGGATTCATTCTGGCATTCGTTCCGTATTTTAAAACAGCCTCTTCTGTCAGGGTGAAATGATGAGGCGTTGCTTCTGCATGAATATCTGCCCCAAGCTTTTTCGCTGTTCTGACGAGTTCCACACTATTCTTAGAGCTGATATGCTGAATGCAGACAGAGGCACCTGTCTCCAATGCCATGATGCAGTCTCTTGCCGTCATAATATCCTCTGCCGTCCGGGAAGCTCCGCCATATCCAAGCTGCTCGGATATTTTTCCCATATTGACACCGGCTGCCTTTACAAAGTAAGGATCCTCCTCATGTAAGCTGACCGGAAGATTCAGCTCCTTTGCCTTTACAAAGGCCTCATGCAGGATTTTTTCATCCAGGATGGGAATGCCGTCATCGGTAAAGCCTGCTGCCCCTGCCTTTGCCATTTCTTCCATATCAACCAGTTCTTTTCCGGCCAGATTTTTGGTCACTGTCGAGGTCTGATAAAGACGGATGCCTGTCTTTTCTCCTTTTTCCAGGATATAATGCAGGGTCTCGAGATTATCGACTGCCGGCTTGGTATTAGCCATACAGATCACTGTCGTAACGCCGCCTTTTGCCGCTGCTGCTGCGCCGCTTTCAATGGTCTCCTTCTGGGTAAAGCCGGGATCCCTAAAATGCACATGGGCATCCACCAGTCCGGGGGCTACAACAAGCCCCTTTGCATCGATTAGCTCTGCCTTTTCTGCTTCCTCCCGGGGAATCTCTCCAACCGCCAGAATTCTTCCTTCGTCTCCCAACAAAACATCTTTTACTTCATCCGTCTTTGTAACCGGATCTACGATACGTCCGCCTTTTATCAGAATCATAGTTTGCCTCCAAAATTCAGGCACAAGCCGTCTTTACACGAACTTGTGCCTGAAACAAGGATCGGGCTTTACATCTTTCTTTTCCTCCCGACCTTACCTTTTCCTACTTAAATATCCAGCAGCTCACTGAAAGCCTTCAAGGCTCCTTCCGTATCATGTGCCAGCACCCGTTTTGCCAGAACCTTGCCGAGCTGAACGCCTTCCTGATCAAAGCTGTTCAGATTCCAAACAAAGCCCTGGAACATGACCTTGTTCTCAAAGTGAGAAAGCAAAGCGCCCAGTGCTTCCGGTGTCAGCTGCTCTCCAATAATAATACTGGAGGGACGCTCTCCCTTAAAGTTTTTGTTTTTATTTTCGTCCTCTTTGCCGCAGGCAAAGGCAACGATCTGAGCCGCAACATTGGCGCCCAGCTTCTGCTGGCTTGTGCTCTCCTGGATGACAACGTCATTTTCCATCTGGCTTTTCTTAAAACCGACAAACTGCAGGGGGATGATATCTGTTCCCTGATGCAGTAACTGATAGAAGGAATGCTGACCGTTGGTTCCGGGCTCGCCGAAGATTACCGGTCCTGTTACATAATCAACCGGCTCTCCGAAACGGTTCACGGACTTGCCGTTGGATTCCATATCCAGCTGCTGCAGATGAGCCGGGAAACGGGAAAGTGCCTGAGAATAAGGAAGGACTGCGGTTGCTCCGTATCCTGCAATATTCCTCTCATAAACACCGATCAGAGCATCCAGCATTGCCGGATTCTTAAGCAAATCTTTTTCGGTTGCCAGTTTATCTTCCTCTGCTGCTCCTGCAAGGAAGCGTGCAAATACCTCCGGTCCAAAGGCAAGGGAAAGAACCGCTCCTCCGACCGCAGAAGTAGAAGAATATCTTCCTCCGATATAATCATCCATAAAGAAGGCATCCAGATAGTCTTTGGAGGATGCCAGCGGCGAGGTCTCACTGGTTACGGCAATCATATGCTTTGCCGGATCCAATCCTGCCTTCTCTAAGGCATCCTTGACAAAAGCTTCATTTGTCAGAGTCTCTAAGGTTGTTCCGGATTTTGATACAAGAATAAAGATCGCATGTGCAAGGTCTGTTGAGGCCAGTACCGCTGATGCATCATCGGGATCTACATTGCTGATGAATTTTGCCTCCATCTTCAGGCAGCCATTGGTCTTTGCCCAATTTTCCAGAGCCAGATACATTGCTCTGGGACCAAGATCACTTCCGCCGATTCCGATCTGTACGGCAGTCGTAAATTTTTCTCCTGCCTCATTTACGATCTCACCTGCATGAACCTTATTGGCAAATTCATCTGCCCTCTTCTGCTGTTCTTTATAGAAAGCACCCTTGTCCACGCCATCCGCCAGAACCTTCTCTCCCAGCTGTCCTCTTGTCAGCTGATGCAGAACCAGACGATTTTCTCCTGTATTGATGACCGCTCCGTTATAGAGCGCCTCATACTTTTCAAGCAGCTGTGCTTCTTCAGCAAGCTTTGCCAGCTGTTCTAAAATCTTATCATCCACTGCCTTAGCTCCGTAACAGTAGCTAAGTCCTGCCGCCATCGGAACTCTGCATTTCTTTACACGTTCTCCTCCGGCTTCTCCTGCCAATAGTTCCTTTAAGCTTACTTTTTCCCCTTTTTGCAATTCCTGATAGGAATCTAATGTGTCCAGATTTTTCCAGTTAATCATAATATCCCCCTTATATTTTTCCGGCGAAGTAACTGACGACAGCAGAAGCCATCTCCTTACCTGCTTCTGAATTGC